>JBBPIG010000029.1:0-36746 GCA_038040445.1 Acidobacteriota bacterium
CCGTGAGGCAGGCAGGCAGGGATGCCTGCGCTCCCAAGGGGGCTTTTTTGTTGTCAATCCAACGGCACTCAGCAATAATCTCTCCCGATTATGTCGCGAAAATCAAAACCAATCTATAAGCGAATTCTGCTCAAACTTTCCGGCGAGGCGCTGATGGGAGAGCAAGGCTACGGGATCGATCCCGCGACCATCACTCGCATAGCCGGCGAAATCAACGACGTTCACAATCTCGGCGTCGAAGTCGCCACCGTAGTCGGCGGAGGAAATATTTTTCGCGGGCTGGCGCTTTCCGCCAAAGGCCTGGACCGCGCGTCGGCCGACTACATGGGAATGCTTGCGACTGTGCTCAACGCGATCGCGCTCCAGGACGCGCTCGAGGGTCAGAACGCGTTTACTCGAGTAATGAGCGCGATAGAAATGCACGAAGTGGCCGAGCCGTTCATCCGCCGCCGCGCGATTCGCCATCTGGAGAAGGGCCGCTTAGTCATCTTCGCCGCAGGCACCGGTAATCCTTTCTTTACAACCGACACAGCCGCCGCCCTGCGAGCGCTCGAGATCAAGGCCGACGCAATACTGAAGGCGACCCAGGTGGACGGCATCTACACTGCAGACCCGGCTAAAGACGATACGGCGACGATGTTCGAGACGCTCACCTACCTGGACGTCATTCAACGCGACCTGCAGGTGATGGACACATCAGCCATCAGCCTGTGCCGCGATCAGGGCCTGCCGATACACGTGTTCAATCTGAACACGCCCGGCAACATAGCTCGGGTCGTTTGCGGCGAACCCGTCGGAACCGTTGTTAGACCTGAAGTCAGGCCCGAAGTCAGAGGTCAGGGGGCAGAAGTGGAATGATCAGCCATAAGACGACACGAGGGACGACCGGCCGCTCGCTGACCTCCCGACGTCGGACTTCTGACCTCTGACTTCTGACCTCTGACTTCTGATGGTGGAGGATTCGGATGGAGATCAAAGATATCGCCAGTGACGCACGCAAGCGGATGGACTCCGCGGTCGAAGATGCGCGAAAGAAGCTCTCAACTGTGCGCACCGGACGCGCATCGGTGAACCTGCTCGACAATGTGATGGTCGAGTACTACGGCGCTGAGATGCCGCTCAATCAGGTCGCAACTATTCACGCGCCTGAGCCGACTATGTTGACGGTCCAACCGTTCGATCCAACGCAGCTAGCCAGCATCGAGAAAGCGATTCGCGCATCGGAGCTCGGGTTCAATCCTTCAAACGATGGCAAGCTTATTCGCGTCCCGATACCTCCGCTCACCGAAGAGCGGCGCAGACAGATGGTGAAAGTCGTTCACGAGATCTCAGAAGAACATCGAACGGCGATCCGCAACGTTCGACGGGACGCCAACGACCACCTGAAAAAGATGCTCAAGGATAAAGAGATCTCCGAAGACACGGAGAAGGATGGGCTCGATCAGATTCAGAAACTCACCGACCAGCACATCACAAGGATCAACGAGCTGTCAGAGCATAAAGAGAAGGAAGTGATGACGGTATGAGCGCGACGATTGAGTTAGACGAACAGCGGCGTAGTGCGCTCGCGAAGTTAGCGCGTCGTCGCAAGCTGCCTTTGCGAAGCGTCCTCGAGCGTGCGGTCGATGAGTTCATCGACCGCGCGGAGGACGAGGATCTGTTAGAAAGCTCCGCTCGCACTGCACGCCAAACTGGCTTGCGAGAAGCGGACGCAGTGGAGATCGTTCGTAGCTGGCGACGCGCACGCAACTAGTCAGGCTGTCTGATGACAAGCCGACGCTCGGAAATCGAAACGTAGAACATCTCCACAACGGTCGCGCGGGCGGGGACAAAGTCCAATCTCTCGGCCCATTCAATAATAGTCACCGCCTTCTCTTCTTCGAATATCCCTTCAAGCCCCAACCCCTGATGCGCTCCGATATCGAGCCGGTACAGATCAATGTGATAGAACCGCAGGCGGCCTTCGTGGACATTGACCAGCGTGAAAGTTGGACTGGTAACGTCGGCTGAAGCGATTCCTAAACCCGCTGCCAGCCCTTTGGCGAAGACCGTCTTGCCGGCGCCGAGGTCGCCTCTAAGAAGAAACACTTCGCCGCCTTTGAGTTGATCGCCGATGCGTCTTGCAAGCGCGAAGGTCTCTTCAGCCGAATGCGTGATGAACTCACCGAATATGGTTTCTGGTTTCTGGTTCGGGGTTTCTGGTTCGGACACCAAGCCGTCTGTCACCTGACCAACCTTTCGGCCTCGCCGCCGACTGAGATGAACGCATCGCCGAGGTGAGTAATGATGTCGGACGCGATCATCGCGCGAGTGCCCATTTGCGAAGCCGCGATGTCCCCGGCAAGCCCGTGCAAGTACACCGCCGCGATTGTCGCGCTCAGCGGATCGTCGGGCTTCTGCGCGACTAACGAGGCGATCATACCGGTCAGCACATCTCCGGTCCCTCCGGTAGCCATTCCCGCGTTACCAGTCCGACTCACGTACACCTGGCCATCCGGCGCGGCGATGACGCTGGGACTGCCCTTTAAAACAAGGACCACGTTGCGATCCACCGCGAACGAACGCGCCATGTCGATGGGGTCCTTTAGAATCTCGGCAATGGGTTTCGAGACGAGTCTTGCCATCTCGCCAGGGTGAGGAGTGAGTATCATCGGCAGCTCGGCGCTCCCGAGCAGATTGTCGGCCCACGGAGCAAGCGAGTTCAATCCGTCAGCATCGATCACCATCGGCCGTTGCCGTTTCACCGTCACAACTCGCATAAACGCGCGAGTCGATTTGTCGGTCGAGCCAAGCCCGGGACCTATCGCAAGAACATCGCGTTCTGCTGCCAGCTCGAGCACACGGTCGGCAGCTTCGCGAGAGACCGCGCCTGCTGACGTCTCGGCGAGCGCTTCGGTCATGCATTCCGACATAACCCGCGATGCAACGATCGGCTGGCATGATTCCGCTGTCGCAATAGTCACCAGCCCGCAACCGGCTCGCAACGCGGCTTCCCCTGCCAGGCACGCGGCTCCGGTCTTTCCGCGCGAGCCGGCGACGATCAGAACTTTTCCGACGTCGCCCTTGTTAGCGTGCGAGCTGCGGCGCGACGCTGAGAGCCACAACTCTATGTCGCGCAGCTCAACCAAATTCAGACGCGATCCCGATTGTTCGATCAGTTCTTCAGGCGAACCGATCGAAGCGATGACCAACTCTCCGCAAAGATCGGCGGCCGGTGGAAAAATGTTGCCGATTTTCGGCGCCGTGAATGTCACGGTCAGATCAGCCTTCACTGCCGGACCGATCGGCTCGTGAGAATCTGAAGCAATGCCTGAAGAGATATCAACCGAGATGACCGGCGCGTCGGTGGTGTGATCGTTGAGAAGGTGAATTGCTTCTTCGAACAGGCCCGAAGCCGGGCGCGTTAAGCCCGTGCCGAATATCGCGTCGAAGAACAGAGCATGTGGATAGGCGGTCGCTTCCGCCCAGAACTGTTCTGCGGTTGTGATCTCCACGAAGCGAAAGTTAGAGCCCCCGGTACTGGCGATATCGAGCGCGGCTTCGAAGTTTGTTCTTGCATCCCCGCTCGAATCTTCAACACGGCCGAGCAACAGCACATCAACCGATGCGCCCTTGTTATGCAGCAGCCGCGCGATCGCAGCTCCGTCGCCGCCGTTGTTCCCGCGTCCGCAGATCACCAGCGAGCGTTTACCTTCGACTTCGCCAAACTTTTTTTCGACGGCTTCGACGGTGCGCTCAGCGGCGTTCTCCATCAGCAGAAGGCCCGGCACGCCGTACCGCTCGGTTGTCAAACGATCAACCTCGCGCATCTCGGCTGCTGACAGGATCTTCATAATTTCAAGTGCTTATCGCGGCTTGATGTCGTAACACGCGAGCGTTCCCTGATTGCGTATGTAGAACCTGCCGCCGCACACGACTGGATGCGCCCAGCTTGGCCATCCCTGATCGGCAATTTGGAATCGGCCGTTCTCTTTGTAGCCTGTCGGTGACGCTTCGGCCAGCCCGACGACGTTGTTCTCACTGAGCAAGTAAAGCAGACCGTCGGCGTAAGTCAGCGTTCCCTTCCCCACGCTGCGGTCGCGCCAGACCATCTTGCCAGTGGCGAACTCGATGCAGGTCAAGATTGCGTTGTTGAATCCGTACAGGTAGCCGTTGAGCAGCACCACGCCACCGTGATGGTTCATCATCTCGCGGCTGAAATAGATCTCTTCGGCTTTAACCTCGCCGCCCTGCGCCTTCAAGCCGAGCAGCGCGCACCCGGTGCCGTAGTCCGACGTATAGAAGACCTTGTTGTCGTGAACGATCGGAGTGGCAATGTTGGCTGTGCGATTTGAAACCGGTTCGTAGCGCCACATCAGCTTGCCATCCGAAGCGCGAACGCCAACGCCTGCGCGCCCGGTGAAACCTACAATCGTTCGCACGCCTCCAATGTCGGCCGCAACGCACGAGGAATAGCCGGCCTCGTCGCTCAGCTCCTTTGTCGTCCAGATGGTCTTGCCGGTCAGCTTGTCGAGCGCCACGATGCAGGCCCCTTCGCCGCCCGGCGTCACAATCAAGCGATTGCCGTCAATAAGGGGGGACTCGCTGATGAGCCATTTCGGATTGCGCCCGCCGAAGTCCTTGAGGATGTTTCGCTGCCATAAAATCGAGCCGTCCGTGGTCTTGAGACAGCCGAGGTCGCCGCTCTCCGCGAGCGCATAGAGCCTGTCGTTTTCGACCGTTGGAGTGCCCCTTGGTCCGGGTCCGCGATCCTGCCCCAAACGCGGGCCGAGCGCAGTCACCCACACGGTCTTGCCGTCGGCGCGGTTAAGACAGAAGACCGAGCTCTGACTGTCCTTCACACCTTGCACGTAAATTCGGTCGCCCTTGATCGCAACTGAACCGTAGCCTTCGCCAAGGCCTGCTATCGACCAGACGACCGGAGGTCCGTTGGCCGGCCAGGTCTTTAGCAGACCCGTTTCCGTCGAGAGGGCGGTTCGATTCGGCCCGTGCCATTGTGGCCAGTCGGGCTGGGCGATTGGTTTGCCCGTAGTGGCATTAGCCACCAGCAAGCTGAGTAACAACGCGAGTCTCATCGTGTATTTCACAAATCCAATTCTCATTCACAAGTTCGAGTGAATTCAAGACGAAAAGCTGCGGCAGATCTCACGTCCCGCGTGACTCGGGCAATGGGATGCCGTTAGCTCGAACCGCCGTAACCAAATCGATTGACTGCTCAACGCGCGCCGAGCAGCTCGAAGTTCTCGCCGCGCAAACCGACGAGCACGCTATCGCCGGCGGGCGTCACTTTGAGTTCGCCGTAGCGTGCGCCTGAATACAAGTCGGCTTGCCCTTCTTGAAAGAAAAACGATTCCGCGCCCAGGCGCAACCCTCCGCGGCGCCGATAGCGCAAGAGTCTCTCGCCCTCCCCGAGCGGCTCGCTACGGTGCATGCGCAGGAAGCTCGCCACATTGTGGTCATCGAGCGTGACGACGATCTGTCCATCAGCGTGGCTGGCTTCAATGGCCTGCGCTGCCGGACCCATCGCGATGTCGTAGCTAAGCGTCATGTAGTCGCCCTGCATCAACGAGCGCGGATCTATTGGGGCAATTCGCAGAAGCATGGTCTGGCCGGACGTAAATACAGTCTGTTTATTCAGAATCAGGGCATTCATCACTCCAAACACCACGAGTGTGACGCCCCAGAAAACAATTCCTCTCGCCGTTGTTAGGCTCACAACATTGCCTCCCGAGCCCACGGGCGGCGGCTCATATACCAACGCGCCGCGAGCAGCACGGCGCCGCTCCCAGCCATAATCCATGACTTGGTAGCGAGGTCTACGTTGAGATCGTAATAGTAGGCCACGATGAACGCAGGCATGAAGATCAGGCCCAAACTCAAGACCACTGCATCGCGTCGCGCGTAACCCAGCACAGCCAGCCCAATCGCCGCCAGTATGCCCGGCGTCGAAACGATGCCCAGCATCACCGTCACCACCACTGCCCAAATAATCGGCTCGCGCCGCAGACTTTCCTTGCCTCCCGCCGCCCATTGATAGAGCCAGATCAAGCCCGCAATCATCACGATTTTGGACGGCCACCAGCGAGTGTGAATCTCCAGGTCAGAAGTTAACGCCAGGTACAGAGTCAGCGGAATCGAGACGGCCAGTGCGTAAGCCATCGGGCGTAGCGCTGATGAGAGCCACCGATCAGTAAACAAGCAGCCGAGGCCGATCGTTTCCAGCAAGATCACAACGTGCACGCCGTGATGCAGATTCGCGGTGATGAGCCAAGCCGTCAGCGTGGCGGTGACTGCCAAACACGACAGAAACCGATGCCCTGAATCTTCATACAAGGCATACAGGACAGCGCACAGAATCGCGGCGGCCACGGGCACGGCTCCAAAGCGTTCGATTTGTTGGTATGCGCCGAACAAGATCATTGAATGACCAGCAATGCTCATCGCCAACGCAAGCTGGGCGACGAAGACCTGCTGCGTTCGACGATGGAGTATGACTGCCCCGGCTATGAAGGCGAACCCCCACGCCAGCAGCGGACCGGGTTTGGAGGAAATCAACTCGGCCATCCCCAGGAAAACCAGAAAACAAATCGCGGCAAACCACGCGCCCACCGCCATCAGCAGCTTGATGTACCACGGCGTGTGTGGCTCGTTGCTTGTGACCGCCAGATGCTGCGTGATGCGCTCGACGCCGGCTTCATCAAGCTGCCCTGCCCTCTGCAAACGGCCGAGGACTTCACCGATAGAGAGAATCTGTTCAGGCATCCGGCTCTCCTTCGATCGCCACGCTCACCGCGCGCAGCCAAAAGGCGACGGCGCTGAAAACACCAATCACCATCAGGCCAAAGACTAAAAACGCTCCAGCCCCGTCCCATCCCACAGTCTTAAACAGCCCGCGCCCAATCGCCGTCAGCACCACCGCGCAGGCCGAGAGGGCGCACATAGTCAAAGACAAGAGATCGCGATCCCGGAAGCGAAAGAACCTGTAGCTCGCGGCGAGCGTCGCCATCAGCAACATCAAGCTCAGCGCGGATGTTTCAAACAAGGATCTCGCTCCTGCAATGAATATCGTGCCGGAGATCGTCAGGTAAATTAGGATCGAACCGAGCAACACCCATCGCAACCAGCGCGGAGCCAGCCAGCTAAGGTTCTGCGCCGCGCCGTATTCTCTAGCCACCAACGCCGCGCCGTTGATCAGCGCCAGCAGCATAAACATCGTTTCAGGCGTCGCTCGCCCGTTGGGCTCAGCCACCTGCGACCAGTAAGCCATAATTCCCACGTTTATGAGTGACAGCCACATCAACCAGAACGCGCCGAAACGCGCGACAATCACCCAGCCGAGTATCAAGAGCGACCAGCCCACGAACAACTCATACGCATCTGCACCGGTCTGATAGACCTGCCCGTACACCGCCAGCAACACTCCCACTAGCAAGCCCGCGCCGAGCAGCAGCACCTGGCCCGTGATTCGATTGAGACCTGCGATCCAGGCCGCCACGATACACGACAACAGCGCGCCTTCGATCACCGCGAACTTGGAGAAGGGACTCATCCTCGCCCAATTGAAAGCGAAAAAGAAAACTATCCCGGCGAGCAACAACGCTGCCCCTAAGAATAACAGCAGCCGGTTGACCCACCCCCACCACTCCTGCGGCGGTAGCATCCACTTGAGGGTCGCGTTTCTGGCGGCGGCGCTCAGATGCCCGGCGGTGAAAAGCCGATGGATCGTCGCCCGATCCACTGGACGATCCAGTGCACCGTGAAACCTCGTATTTTCTTTCTCGTCTGGGGGAACCACCGGAATATCATAGCCTCAAGGGTCACGGAATTCACAGGGAGACAAACAACAAACCGCTCGGTGATCTACGCCTTGTTAGGCATGACCAGGCGCCCATACTCACAACTAAACAAAGTAGCGTTCCGTTCTTGACTGTTCTTTCACACGGGCTCGCCGCGCTTGCACGCACAAGCTGCTCAGTTGCGCGAGGGAGGTACGTTCGGATGAGAGTGCTCACGATCATCAATGGTTCCCGCTCTGATGAGCACCGCGGTTGGGCAAAGGCAGCCGGCCGGCCGCAACCGGCCTTCGTTTAGAGGCGATCACGCGACCGGCATCGCCGACGCAGAACCTGCCCGATACGTGGAACGGCGAGACGGGCGCCAATATCAAATGGAAGGCTCGCATCCCGGGACTCGCCCACTCGTGTGGCAAGGAACTCTGGCGTCTCGGGGGCAGCTCGAAGATCACCGCGCCGACGCCGGTGTTTTCCGATCCTGGCGTGTTATGACTTGCCGACCGGTGAGCAAAAATACCTCGAGCGAATTCCGCATCAAGGGAGCGGCTTCAGCGGATCACCGGTGGCGTCTGACGGGAAGATCTATCTGTCGAGCGAGGACGGGGAAATCTTCGTCGTGAAGGCCGGTCCGAAGTTCGAGCTTGCGGCCACGAATCGAATCGGCCAGCCGCTTATGGCTACGCCGGCGATCTCAGAAGGCGTGATGTTCGTTCGAGCGCAGAATGATTTGTTTGCGATCAGCCATTAACGGTCGCACGCGGCCGTCACATTCGCGTTGACCCGACGTTTCCCTTACCTCGCGAGCCACATCTTGATTGTGCGCGTCACCAGGTCTGAAGCGTCCTGCTGAACGAAGTGCCCCGCGCCCGGAATCGTCACCAGTGTCAGATCCTTCTCGAGCCACTCCCACGTGTTGTTGAGCGCGCCGGCCAGCAGCGCCGTGTCATTCAACCCGTGAATCATCAGCACCGGCATCTTGACCTTCACCACCGGCGACTTGTCTTCGGTGTACGGTTCACGCGGATAGTTGCGCTTGTAGTAGTTGAGCATCGCTTCCAAGTCCGACCGCTTGAACGCTTCGATGTACTTTTTCTTAGCCTCCGGGTCTTTCACCCAGCGGGCCAGGCCCTCGGCGGTCAGCTTAGTGTGAGCGTCGGGCTGTTGGAAGCCTCGCGCGTACTGGCTGTTCTTCTGTTGCTCTGGATTGTTTGCAAGCTCACGGCTGAGACCGCGCGGGTGCGGCAGATTCAGGATGATCAGCTTCTCAGTCATATCCGGCATCATCATGGCGAACGTCCACGCGACGATGCCGCCCCAGTCGTGCCCGACGATGATGGCCTTGTCCTGCTTCAGATGTTTCACCACTGCCGCAACATCGCCGACCAGCAATCGCATATCGTAGTTCTCGACGCCCTTTGGCTTGTCTGAAAGATTGTAGCCGCGCTGGTCGATCGCCACGACTTGATAGTTTTTCGACAGCGCTTCCATTTGATCGCGCCACGAATACCAGAAATCGGGAAAGCCGTGGATCATTACAACGAGCGGTCCCTTTCCAAGACTGGCGTAATGAATTTTCACGCCGCCCGAGTCGGCATAACCATGCTCGACACGCTTCTCGAGATCGGATTCAGCCCGCGCAGTGGCGCCGAGCAGCGCCAGCGCGATGAACAAACAGCAGACGGAAGTCTTGTTCTTCATCGGAATTCTCCTTGGTAGTTGATAGGATCGCAAAACCGTTTGCATATTGACAAGCTCATCGTGAGAGCTTCTCTGTCATTGAAAACCGCAACTGAACACCGACCGTATGGCGGGTCTCGCTGAGCAATCAGCGATAGGTTGTTCCCCCTAACCATGGGGGTTTTTCTTTTTCTACACCTCACGGACAATCCAATGCCGGCGGGCTTCCTGATAGAGTTCCTGGGCGTAGACTTCCCCCTCAATTAGCTAGTCTTGCGCGCTTTTCTTTTGTCGACAACCACGACGCCACCCTTCATCACCCATCTCACGTGGTTGATCACCACGTTGATGTCGGCAAGAGGGTCTCCCTCGACCGCGACGATGTCTGCGTAGTAACCCGGCAAGACCGCACCCAGACTCTTCTCCATTCCAAGCAGAGCCGCGCCGTTTGTCGTGGCCGCCGCCAGCGCCTGTTCAGGTGTCATGCCGGCTCTTATGAACCACCCCAACTCGCGCGTGTTCTGGCCGAACATCGTGAACACCGCATCGGAACCCATCGCGAAACGCACCCCGGCTTTGAACGCGCGTCGCGCGGTCTCGAGGTTGCGCTCAACGTAAGCGTTCAATCGGCCGGCAACCTCAGGGCCATACCCGAATTGATCCCGGTACTCGGCGTAGTAGCGATTGTGGTCGACGGTCGGAACATAAAATGTCCCGCGCCGAACCATCTCTGCAATGGTGTCGTCATCCATATCGGTCGCGTGCTCTACGGAGTCGGCGCCGGCTCGGACGGCATCGCGCGCTCCCGCGGGACCGTAGGAATGAACAGCGATCCGCTTGCCGAAATTGTGAGCCGTATCAACAGCCGCTTTCATCTCTTCAAAGGTGTACGTCTGATTTCCGGAGACATCCTGGGCACTGCCGGTCGAACCGAACATCTTTACCCAGTCCGCTCCGGCGGCTATCTGTTCCTTGGCCGCGCGCGCAACTTCGTCAACGCCGTTGGCTTGCCCTTTACTCGGAGTAGGAGCCACGCTTCGCGAAGCCGGCGAAGCAACGTGCAATCCGTAGCCCGAGACAAACATTCGCGGACCTGTCATTGCTCCCATGTTTATCAAGTCCCGCATCGCGACGTCCGTATACTCCGCCGCGTGAAGATTGCGAACGGTGGTCACCCCAGTCTCCAGCGTTTTGCGAGCATTCTCCTGGGCGAGGAACATCGATACCGCCGGCATCCTCGCGCCGAGTTGACCCCAGGGGCGGGTGCCCGGCGCCTGGTCCCAATAGTAAGTCATGTGAGTATGAACATCGATGAGCCCTGGGATTCCAGTGTAGCGGCTGAGGTCCAGGACTTGAGCACCGGCGGGAATTGAGGAACGGCCGGCGCTGATGACGCTCTTAATGCGATCGCCCTCGACCAGGACTAAGGCATTGGTAATGACTTTCCCGGCGCCGTCAACCAGCTTACCGAAAAGGATTGCCTTGATGGGCGAAGCAGCCCAGGACGCGGGCCACGGGAGCGAAGCAGCTATAAACAACAGCAGACTCGCGTAGACTCTTGCGGCGCGCATAGATATTCCTTTCAGGTTGAAGACGTCCGGCAAACCTCAGGTTGTCACTGTGCCGGCATTTAGGCCGTGAAAGACAGACTGAAGCTTGCCGCTTACGCGAGTGAGGAGAGCGAGCAGTCTATGTTAGGGTGGTGTCGACGTCAACGGTTAGAGCGGTGGAGTGAGGAGTCAAGCTTTGTTTAGCCCAGTCGTTTTACCCACACGTCTCTCTTGCCCAGCAGGAAGAAGACCAGGCCTATTAGAGCAGCGGCGTTCATCAGCGAGAACACATAGGCCAGATTCAACAATCGAACGCGGCGATTGTGCCTGAGTAGCCAGGCCCCCGTCGCTACGCCGGCATAGAAAACCAACTGACCCGCGAGTGCAACTCGATAGAAAAGCGCGGCGGCATTGCTTGCCGGCGTAGCTGCGAGAAAGACATTAGCTGCGAGAATGAGCAGCAGGAAAATCGGAGCTCCGAGCCGCATGAGCTTGTGCGAATAGAATTGGAACAACAGTACGTTGTTTGGAAACAGCAGACGCGGCATCAACTGGCAAAGCTGATAGTTTCCGGTCAGCGTTCGCACCTTGCGCGCAAATTCACGACCCGCGGATTCGACCGCCTTGTCGTGGGCGCGAGCTTTCTCGTCGAAGACCACACGATGCCCGCCGAGCGCAATTCGCATCGGAGTGTACACGTCATCGAGTATCGTGCTCTCGGGAAGCGGCCGCCACAACTCACGCCTCATGGCATAGATCGCGCCGGTTGCGCCGATCGTAGAACCCGAACGGCTCTCGCTCTTGCGAATCCATTTCTCATATTTCCAATACACCCCAACGCCTTCGCCAACCGAGGAGCCGCCGGCGCCGTCCAGCAGCAACTCGCCGGACACTGCTCCGACGCTCGGATCTGCAAAGTTGGCGGCCAGCTCTTTGATCGCGTCGCGCTCAAACGACTGCCGGGCATCGGCGAAAACAATGATCTCGCCCGAAGCCATCTCGACTCCAATGTTCAGAGCCGCTGCCTTGCCTCTTTGTTCTTCATAGCCGAACAAGCGAACGCGATCTGATGTATGCCTTCGCGCAATCTCGGCCGTGGAGTCGGTCGAGCCGTCAGAGACGATGACAATCTCGAGCAGATCGTTCGGGTAGTCGCAGCCCAGGAGATTCTTGATTCGAGCCTGGATGTTGTCCTGTTCGTTGTGGCAAGCGATGACCACTGACACCCGGGGCACGATGTCGGCTTTGATTACCTCGCGCTTCCTCACGCGCCCCAGCAGCCAGACAACGATCGGATACCCCAGGTATGTGTAGAGGATTGCCCCAACGGAAATCCAGAAAAGCGCCTCGATCATGATCGCCCTCGACCTCAACTCACCCAATCAGGCGAGCCTCTCTCTCATGAGGACTAAAATGACGAAGCCGGGGTTATTTCCTAAGAAAAGCCTGCTTAGCCGGACCCTCAGGGTCGCAAGCTGAGCGGGGACCGCCCCGCGGTTGAAATAGTATTCCATTCGAGGCCTGAGTGATGTTATAAGGTTGCGGGACGACTCGACCGCGCGCGCGTCGTTTGACCCGCAGATTGGAGCCCGCCCCTCTCTCGATCAGCTCGAAGCGCTCGAAACGCCTTCTCCCGTCGTGACGAGTCGCCTCCTGACGCACGCTGCTCTCGATTTAGCTTCCTGCCTCCAGAATTGTCTTTGCGAGTTCCGTGATTGCCCCGACGGTTCAGCGCGAATTCTTCCCGGCGAATGTCGCGCTTACATCGTGAAGGACATCGTGAAGAATGGGGCGCGGCCAAAGCGCGCGCCTGCTCTTGGTAGAGTTAGCGCGGGCTCGGTGACTCGCGAAATTTAGGGGGAGAAACGATTCATGATGGAGATTGACTGGTCCGGGCTCCTCGCCGAAGAAGACGTGGAAGGCCTGTGGAATGGATTGTTCCAGTTGGTTTCTCGTCACCCGGCGGTGCGTCCGCTTCACTTCGCCACCGATGGCGCCGCAGTGTCGTCGCAGACCGAGATCAATGCCGACCTTACTCAGGAGCTGTTCCTCGAGCTCTTTCAGAAGCGGCGCTTCGATCACTACGCTAACAACAGCTACAAGAGCGTCGAAATCGAGAACGAACTGGCGCGCATAGAAGTGCCGAACCTGGTGGGTGCGCGATTGCGGAAACGGTATCCTGAGTCATTTCGAATGGCACGGCGGGTGAGCTCACTATTAAAGACCAGCGCGCGCTTTCGGCGCATCGGCGCCGAAGGTCAAAATGGAGCGGATTCGTCATCGGAGAAGAGTATGGCGCGTCGCGGACGACCTTCGAAAAAGGCCAAGCCATCTGCTGAAGAAGCCGCGCGGCAAGCGGCTTCTCTCGAGGACGATGACGATATCGAGACGCTCGTTGTTCCGCCGGCGGACGACCACTCCGCGGCGAAGCACAATGGCAATGGAACTGAGCCTCGCCGCCGCCGCATGGTTAATCAAGTCTTCGGCCTGCCGGAATGGAATGAGTCGAAGCCGCTCCGCGATTCCGGGCACTTCACCGAGCTGATCAAAACGGTTCCTATGAGGAGACGCGACACCCGATTGGTCGGCCGTTCGGGCACGTCGCAGTTGATATTATCGAATCCGGATCTCGAAGATTTGATCGTCGAAGTTCTGGAGGCTATCGACTCGCCTGCCGACGTGCGCACGATTCGTCAACTGGTGCTGTCGAAGATCCCGCTTCAGGACTACAACGTCTCATCGCTCGACGAGGAGATGAGCTCAGCGAGCAATGGAAGCATGATGCGCAGAGAAGCTCGCGACATAAGGGACACTCCCGAAGACGCTCTGCTCCGCGGTGAGCAAGACAAACGGGTCGTTCTAATGGCTGACGAGTTCTTGTCGTCACTGCGCCGCGCCGTGAACAACAACGAGCGGCGTTACACTCGGCTGCTATCCACGCTCTGGCATTGCTACTACAATCCGGCGGGACCTTCGCAATTGGAGATCGCCAGGCTGCTCGGTGTTTCTGACTCTCTGGTAAGCGACAATCGAAGGCTGATCGAGCACGAGTTGAAAAAGCTGAAGCTTTCGGTTGAAGAAGGCCCGATTTTCTCCGAGGCGCTACAGCAGTTGGTAGCTTAAGCCGCTGGCCTCGTTTGTCTTACCTCCATCCCAGACTCCCTCTCCTCTAATCGACAGTCGGTAATTTACCGGGCGAACGCGCCTCTCCAGGTTTGCAACTACGCATCGGATGGGATAGACTGCCGGAAATCCTAGACATTCACAGTGGATTCATGATGGTCGGGAGAAGTGGTCCTCGATTGCGACCGAATAGGGCTCGCCAAGTTCTCGACGCCGAGAATTTGGTGGAATGGCCCTCTCGAAGTGATCGACCAAAGCGGGCACGATCGAATGATTTAGATCCAACTAAGGTCGTCTCCGGCATTCAGCTTATCTTTGAAAGGAAGGAACGCTATGTGGATTCCAAAAGGGCTTAGAGACTTGAAAAAGGGAGTGGACTCGCCGATGCCGACGCAGGTGGTGTCAAACGAGGAATTCATCCCGCGCCGGCAGACTCCGAAACAGAAGGAGGTCGAGTACTTGATCGGCCAGATGGGCGAGGAACGCGCCAAGAAGCTGGGCTTCTCGCGCCGCGCGTTTATGGCCAGTTCGATGGGCCTCGCAACCTGCTTTCTCGCCTCGAACAAGGTGTACGGCAAGTACTGGGATGTGGACGAGGCCGAGACGTGGGAACCCGCAGCCTACGATGAGAAATGGCCCAAGGGCGAATACTTCATCATCGACGTGCAGTCCCACTTCACAAATGGTTACGCGATCCCTGGCTTCCGCGATGCTGAGTTCGTGAAGAACATGGGCTTTCAGCTCAAGAAAGACGCCGAAGCCTACGGCTTCAAGAATTTCGTCAAGGAGATGTTCTTCGATAGCGAGACGGCCATGGTCGTTATCTCCGGCGTTCCCGGCAAAGAGAACCTCAGGGACAAGGACGGCAAGGTGCTGGAAGGCGCGGCTCGCACACCTGGAGTGGCAGGGCGCGTCCTGCCGAGCTGGCTCATGTCTGAAGCCCGCAAACAGATCAATGAAATCGCCGGTTCGCAGCGCGCGCTCAATCAGGGCAACCTCGCGCCGAATCATTACTGGGACAAAGCAACTAACAAGATAGACAAGGCAGCGTGTCTCGAACAGATGGAGCGTGAGTTGAAGGTCTACGGCATCAACTCATGGAAATGGTATTGCCACACTGATCCGGGACAGTCGGGCAATGGCTTCCAGCTTGATGACGACAACGCGCAATGGTTCATCGAAGAATCGCGCAAGCGCGGCCTCAAACTGATCAGCACGCACAAAGGCTATTCGTACCAGTCGCGCACGCTCGGACATCTGGCAAATCCGAAAGACGTCGAGAAAGCGGCGTTGCGCAACCCCGACTTCAACTTCGTCGTCTACCACTCGGCTATAAAACACGGCTTGAATGAGCCGGGCGGTCAGGCGGGGAATTGGCTGGACAAAGACCACAATAACTACGATCCGACGACCGGCGACTTCGAGTGGCACCGCATACTGATGGACATCAAGAAGCGCAATCCGAAGATCAACAACGTCTACTGTGAGGTCGGCAGCTTCTTCAACACGCTGGCCATCATGCACCCCGAATTGTGCATGCACGGCATGGGTAAGAACATCAAGTACTACGGCTCCGACCACGTCGTCTGGGGCACAGATTGTCTGTGGTGGGGATCGCCGCAGTGGGGCATCGACGCTCTGAAGCGGTTCCAGATCAGCGACGAGATGTGCGAGAAGTTTGGCTACAAGAAGATCACCAAGGAAGACAAGGCGAAGATCTTCGGGCTGAACGCCGCGAAACTTTATAACGTCGATGTGAAAGCCAAACGAAAGGCATTACCGGCGGATGCACTCGAGAAGATAAAGATAGCGTACGTGAATGACGGCGGGCAGCGCAGCAACGTAGCGTACGGCTGGGTGCGATCCGACGACTAGTACGCTCCTGTCCGTAGCTTTTCAAAGGTGACTACAGCGGCCCGTCGATTGAGCGCAGTCGACGGGTCGCTGCTTTGACCGTACAGCTATCCGCTGTTGCTTCTTTAAGGACCGGCCATGACTAAGATCAAACATCGCGGGCGCAATACGCGTCATGCAGTTCTCGGGCTTTCATCGCTGTGCGCGATGATTCTTCTGTGCGGACTAAATCTCAAAGCTGGGGGGTTCGAGCAAGCCAAGCCCCAGGAGCCGGCTGCTCCAGCTCCTATCGCGCACTTTCATCATCTACATCTGAACGCGACAGACCCTGTGGCCGCGATCAATTTCTACACGAGCAAGTTTGACTGCGAGAAGGGACGCTTCGCCGCTCTTTTGGACGGCGTCTGGGCGCAGAAGTCGTGGATGCTGTTCACCAAGGTTAGCGCTCCTCCGCCGTGGGAGCTGACTTCGGCCATCTGGCACTTCGGCTGGGGCGCCGAAGACATGAAGGCTACCTATCAGAAACAGCTAGACAGCGGGACGAAGTTCTTCACGCCGTTGACTGATATCAGCGACATCAGCGGCCGCAATCCCGGCGCCACCGGCCTCGTCTACTATGCCTATGTAGAGGGACCGGATCACGCGCTAATCGAGTTGAACACCGCCTCACACCACCGTTTCGGACACCTTCACATGTTCAGCGAAGATCCGGTGTCGGCAGGCGAGTGGTACACCAAGCACTTCGGCGCGGTGCGCAGGGGCACTGCTCCTCCGTCTCGCGAACCGCGCTTCTACCGCGATGTCCAGATCGGGCCAAACGCGTCGCTCATGATGGACAACGTGAACATCATCATCTTTCCGATTGGCTACTCGAAGAAGGCCTACGCGGAGCATTGGAAGAACCAGACCGCCATGTCTTCGACCAAGGGACGAGTCGTCGATCACGTTGGCTTCAGCGTCGACAACCTTGCCGAGACGCTCGAGAAGTTGCGCAAGGACGGTGTGAAAGTGACCGACGAGATCAAAACGGCGGCGGGTGGAAAGATCAAGTACGCCTTCATCGAGGGGCCCGACAAGATTCGAATCGAGCTTGTGGAAGGCCACGCGCGTAAGGAATAGGACCAGCTTTGAGGTTAAATCAAAGGCATCCGCCTTTGCTTAGTCATACCGCTGTCATCGCGTCTCTTCTCGGCTGCATTATTCTAAAAGAACGAACTTTTCCGGAGTCCTTCATATGGAACAGCCAATCTGGAACTTCGAACAGGATCCTTCCGACGAACCAATGGACGAAACGAGCGTCAACCTGCGCGCTTATTTCGATCGTATGGCGGATGAAAAGATGCAGCAGTATTCACCCTCCTGGAGCGATGAGCAGCTAATTGAATGGGACGGGCACTTCCGCGATGATGGCAACTTCATGATGCTATGCTCGGAGCGGGACGTTGATGTGAGCGAGTATCGAAGAGTGTTGCAGGAGGCTATCCGCTACCGCGATCGCGTGCGCCCGGAGTTGAAGAGAGGCGCATGAATGCACTCTTCGTCGATTGCTGTTCGGCCAGGTGCTTGAGAGAACACCACCTGCCGACTCAATGGTTCAGTATTCACACAAGGCGCTGCGGACTGCATAAGCCTTATTGCCTTTGATCGGTCCTTCGGCGTTATGGCAGTCGTTGCATATGGCTGTCCGGGGGGCGCGTCGATGTTTGACGCTCGACTGCTTATGCAGGTCGTGACAGTTGATGCATGTTGGAAATTCGGATCCATAGAGCGCCACATCACGCACGTTGCGCATGATGTGTCTGTCGCCCGGGTTTAAGCTCTCATCGTCAGCCTTGGCAAAGTCGACCTCGAAGTCCTGAAACAGATTATCGCCCGCTACGAAGTTGTTCGGATACGGCAGACCGGTTGACTTCGACTTAGCCGTTCGCAGATGACACTGCGCACACGTTGAAGTAATGACTCTTGCGTCGCTTCTGCGTTTCTTGGAAAGTAAGACTAATGAGATGTCGTTGGTATGATCCAAGTCGACTACGCCGTGACATGTGTAGCAATCAAGCCCGAAGGCTGAGAACGACTTCGTCAAAGGGTCCACGGCGGTTGCGTGACAGCCTGCACAGCGACTGGCGAAGCGGTCCTTATCCCAGACAGGTTTCTCGGCTTCGATCCACTTCTGAACCTGGCGGCCGCTTCCGAGTTCGGCTTGGGTGCTGAGTATGGCGAACTTGCCGTAACCTTCTTTCTTCAAGAACCGCAGGCGGTGCCGGCTTCCCAGAAAGTATTCGACCTGAGACGCGATGGCTGACAATGCCGGCTGCCCTTTGAAAACATCTCGCCACTCTGCCGCGTCTTCCCGCTGGCGAATGGTGATGCCGTGCGTGTTCTTCTGCCAACCCGGCCCTATGTCGTTCCTGTGACAGAAGAGACACTCATCGCCATGAACAAACTCGGGAACCGGCTTTCCAACGTGATTGCCTCCCCATGCCGACGGATCGATTGTTTTTTGAGCAGCGAAGAGCCCGGGTTCGCGAAGCGTATTCACCTTCTTAATAACTAGCGGGTGGGGCTCGCGTAACGCCAGGCCGGACGTGTTTGACAAGAGCAGCGCCGCAAGAGCGATCACTATCAGCAAGGCGAGTTTGAAGCTTTTCAGCATAGCGGGTTTTTAGGATAGAGAGGTGAACTTCATTAGTCAAACAAGGGTAGTGCGCGGAATTCTCAATGGCTTCCTCGGGGCCGGGGTTTTGCAACCGCATATTGGGTAAGGTTCTGGTCTTTGGTTTGACACTTCAATACGCCGCCAATGGCCGCTCGTTGTTAACAGGGCGGGTGTGTTTTTAAGCTGGCTCTGCTTGTTTGAGGTCGAGCAAAATACCTACGCACAGCAGCGCCGACTTTGGGCTCTTGTACAATAAATCTGCAGCCGCTAGCATCTAGCAGAATGTAGGCTCTGTGCGACGCCTCAAAGTCGCGCTATAAGGGTCAAACGATAGAGCTAAAAAAAGACAGGCTGCGAGGCGTTGTGACTCAAGGTTCGGAACAAAGCGGTGAAAAAGAATCGCCGGACGGGCAGCGAGCCCAGATAGAGAAGGCTCGCTCGACCGGCACAACAGATTTGGAAACCGTTGTTGAATCACTTAGGGCTAAGCTAGCAGAGAGCAAGAAGGCCCTGAATGCTTTATCCGCGCAAGCAGCCGAAGGCGAGCAGGCGAAGGCAGAGCTAATTGCGCAGTTGACCGAAAAGGAGCGGAAGATTTCCTCATTGTCGGCACAGCTCGCCCAGAGTGAGCTGGAGCTTGAGAGAATAACCGGGACACTTGGTTGGCGACTGCTCAGGTCGTACGGCCAGATCAAATACCGTTACCTCTTGCCCGTGTATCGACTGCTCGGCTCGGCGACTCTTAGGCGAAGGGCGAGAACGAAAACACTTGTTGAACATTCTTCTTCTATCGACAAGTCGGCGAGGAACTCGCAGCCGCAGTTCGCGGTTGGCGGCGCCGTCGGGGCTGGGGTCGCTCAAACGCCGGTCGAGATTCAGCCGCTTGTTTCCGATTCTAATACCTATGACATTGTTTGCTTTCCAATCATCGAGTGGGACTTTCGTTTTCAGCGGCCTCAGCAATTAATGCTGCGCTTTGCTTCAGAAGGCCATCGTGTCTTTTACGTGTCTCAAACATTTGGAACGTCGGGCGAGCCATTCGCGCTCAGCGAGAAGTGCCACAACGTTTTCGAGGTATCTCTTTGCGGCCCTGAGCGGAATGTCTACAGCGAAGTCCTAACCGATCGCGTGCGCGATGTCCTGTTCGCTTCCATTGACGTGCTTCGACGCAAGTTGTCGTTGGGGGCCACCGTCGCGTTTGCGCAGTTGCCCTTCTGGTGGCCCCTTGTCGAAAAAACCCGCGCTGAGTTTAGGTGGCCGATTGTATACGACTGCATGGATTATCACGCCGGCTTTTCCACGAATCGCAGGCAGATGATCCGCCAGGAAGGCGCGTTGTTAAAATCCGCCGACCTTGTAGTCGCGTCGTCGGCGTTCCTGGAGAACGAAGCGAAGATTCACAATTCAAACGTGATTCTCGTGCGCAACGGCTGCGACTACGAGCACTTTTCTAAGGCGATATGGAGCAACGGTGAACGGCCAGCTATTGGTTATTATGGGGCGATCGAAGATTGGTTCGACTCTGATCTTGTCGCCGACCTCGCAGGTAGGCGCCCCGACTGGGATTTCATATTGGTAGGCTCAAAACTGTTTGCGAACACCAAGCGGCTATCGAAGCTGCCAAACGTGTCAATGCCCGGCGAGAAGCACTATTCAGTCATTCCCGACTGGCTCGGGCGTTTCGACGTAGCGATATTACCATTCAAGCGCATGTCGCTGACCGAAGCCACAAACCCGGTGAAGGCGTATGAAATCCTGGCCGCTGGAAAACCGCTGGTCTCGGTACCCATCCCTGAGATGGCGTCACTCGTACCATTGG
Source organism: Acidobacteriota bacterium (assembly GCA_038040445.1). Taxonomy (NCBI): domain Bacteria; kingdom Pseudomonadati; phylum Acidobacteriota; class Blastocatellia; genus Candidatus Onstottus; species Candidatus Onstottus frigus. The sequence continues at coordinate 20,473 of JBBPIG010000029.1, forward strand.
TTCGACTCGCATCCACTGTCGACGAGTTTGAGAAAGAAATCAGTGAAGCGCTCGCAGAAGAACCCGGCGAGCTCAAAGAAAAGCGGCAAGCGTTTGCGAGATTGCATACCTGGGAGGAGCGATTTGAGATTCTTTCTTCTGCCGTTGGGCTGACCTCGTCGAAAGCCTCGATCCAGGATTAACAAACGTCGGTCACTTATTAGGCTGGGTAGGTAATTTCGGTAATGTTGATTCTAGGCGCGCCGACAAGTCAAAGAGGAATCCGTAGGAGCGTCTGACACTGCGGTTTATTCTCCCTCCTTCCGCTGTCATGCGCCCGGCCTCTGTACTAATGGTGAGGTAAAGCCGGCTCTGGTTTCCGAGCTTCTCTACATCAACTACAAATGCGCGCTCCTGTTTGTCCAGAAAGCGGGTCGTGACGGACTGTTTCGTTCCCACAGCCTCTTCAGTAAAGGCGAACTTTCCAGCCTCTACCATCATCGCCCTGAGAATCTGAAGCTGTTCTATAGAGAACGTGCCTGAGATGACATGTTCCTGGTCGTCGGACAGTACAAGACTGTAACGCTTTGGGTCTTCAGGCGTGCGAGTTAAAGTAAAACTGAAATCTGGCATCTCGGCTGCGCCGTCCGGTCGGGAAGGATTTTGCCCGCTACCATGACCGGCAGCCACTACCGCGACAAGCAAGCATGTGAAAAATGACTTCGACAGTTCTATTACCAGGTTTGTGCGCATAGAAATCACCTTTGGCGATGATATTAAACATCGCCACCGCGAGCAAGTTCTCTTTTCACGAAACAATTCGCCCGCACAGCGGAAACCAGTGCATCGCTAGTAATCGAGGTCCTCGCCTCGTCACCAACTTAATTCGAGCAACTCATGCCGAAGGGCAATCCCGCTCGGCGCTACCCCCGCGTTAGGCATCGCGGCTTTAACCACAACAACCAAGATATCAATCGATCTGTTCGAACTGCAATGCTCGATTCGCTATCCCGGCATTTCATACTAGCCACGCCGGACATATCACCTGCCGACGACACCTGTGCAAAATATTGACGCCACCCTTGCAAAATATCGGTTGACTTCTTGGGCAAAAAGTCATATTGTTCGCCCCGCTACATATTTGTCGATTATGACTTCTTCGTTCGAGAATTCGTAATCGTGGAGTGCTCGAATGTGTAGTGGCGACTTGAGCAGCAATTCCGGTAAGGGTATGACAGTCGGCTTCCGGGATTCTTTGGAAGCGCTCTAAACGTCGGCTGCTCAGGATCAGGAAAGAGACATACAAGGAGAAAGCCTTATGAAACCCCCTACTGGCTCAGAGTGCGCATACCATGCTAGCAAGGCGAAGAAGATCATTTCAAATACACGAATTGTTAGATTATTGACGCACCGAATCAGCCCTCTTGCGCGTCTTCGTTTTGCCGCCATAGCTTTGGTGGCCGTTTTTTTTCTTGTGACCAGCGGAATCAACTCCATGTTTTCGCGCGGTAGTGCGGTCACCGCGTTTGCAGAAAGTATAGACACCTTCTCGTCTCTTGATTGTACGACGCCAAAGGACTCGTGGAGTCTCGGCCAGACTGCCTGCGCGGTCGCGACAGGAGCGACGGGCACGCGGCGTATTGGGTGGTTTGCGCCCGATGGTACTATTGTGGATATAAGCGGTACCTTCACGAGCACCGGGACTGACACCTACGCAATCCCATTAACAGCCCAGGTTGGAACATGGATCGTGCGGAGCATCAACGTCGACGGTGACGCGACTGCGACCGCGACCTTCGTGGTTAGTGATCCCGATCAAGCGAAAGCTAATCTTTCGATCATTAAGTCTGGCCCGCTCCGGATTCCTTCTGACAGTGACATCGTATATAAGGTGACTGTATTCAACCTGGGCCCGGACCCAGCGCCAAATGTCCAGGTCACCGATGCAACTCCAGCTAACACCACTTTCGTTTCCGCTACGCAAGATCCTGGCCCAGGCCCGACCTTCACCTGTACGGGTGGGGACTGCTCGACAGGGCCGACAGGATTGCTAGCTGTAAATGAAAGTGTAAGCTTCACATATGTTTATCATGTAACCGCCGGTACGCCAAACGACACAGTCATCTCCAATACGGCCATCGTCTCCATGGCCGTAAGCGAACCCCCGACGGAGGAAACTAACCCGGCCGATAACAGTTCGACCGCCGAAGCCATTGTCACCAGTCCGGTCGCCAATCCTTGCACAATCAACTGCCCGGCGGACATCAATTTGGATAACAACCCCAACGACCCCAACCCGTGCGTTGCGGTCGCCACCTACACGGATCCTATTTTGTCGGGGAATTGCGCGGATCCCGACACCGGTCAAACGCCTGCTGTGGTCTGCAGTCCGCCATCAGGCTCGACGCTCCCTCTAGGAACGACTACCGTTACTTGCTCGGGCGGGACAGCTACTTGCAGCTTCACGGTGACATTAAATGAGACGCGGGCGGCCACTACGCCGACGATCGCTTGCCCGGGGGATATTACTGTTTCTGAAGAGTTCTCCGGCGCGGAATCGGCCACGGTAACGTATACCCCTACCGTAACAGGCAACTGTGTCGAAGTCGCCTGTACTCCGCCTTCAGGTTCTAGATTCAATTTAGGAACCACGCCGGTTACCTGCAGCGGCACGGACTCGTCCAACACCAGCACCGCCCTCTGCACCTTCAACGTAACGGTCAACGCTAGTCCCTGCGGGCTCGCCTGTGCGGATGATCAAACCGTTAATGAAAGCTCGCCAGGTTCGGGTACTGCCAATGTCACCTACTCAACAGCGACTGCAGTGGGCACTTGCCCAGCCCTGACAATCACCTGTACTCCGGCCTCGGGCTCTAGTTTCCCTGTGGGGCTGACTGTGGTTAATTGTACCGGAAGAGACGGGTCGAATAATTTGGTTGCCGGTTGCAGCTTCACAGTGAGGGTCAATAGTTCTTCTACTTGCGCAATCACGTGCCCGGCTAGCCCCGTTACTGCAAGTGAGAACCCCCCTAACTCAGGCTCGGCTACGGTCAACTACCCAGCGCCGACAACGGCTGGGAATTGTTCAACTCTTACATGTAATCCGGGGCCATCAGGCTCTTTCTGCTGTAATCCGCCTTCGGGCTCTAGCTTCGGGGTAGGTACTACGACCGTTAATTGTAGCGCGACAGACCCGGCGGGCAACACTAGTTCTTGTAGCTTCACTGTGGTGGTTACAGGCGGAACTCCCTGCGTGATCACTTGTCCGGTCAACATCAGTCAATCGGGCAGTGGGTGCGGAAATGTAGTGACTTATTCAACTCCCACCACAACGGGCAGTTGCGGTGGTGATCCTAACGAACCGCCTTTCCCACCTATCCCGACTTGCAATCCTCCATCCGGCTCCTTCTTCCCTGTGGGCACCACGACCGTTATCTGCTCCACAGATGTTGGAACGCAGTGCTCATTTACCGTAACGATTACTGGTACTGATACAATCAAACCGGTGATCAGCTTCTGTGCGGTGCCGAGCTTTGCCCCAGCAGATTCCTGTCAGGCTGTGGTGCCAAATGTGACGAGCCAAGTGGAGGCTTCGGATAACTGCACGCCAGAAAACTTATTGATCGTCACGCAGAGTCCATTGCCCGGAACGCTCGTCGGCACTGGCACGACAACGATCACTTTGACGGTCACAGATGCCAGCCTTAACTTTATCACCTGCATGACCACGTTCACGGTTACCGAATCAATTCCGCCGACGGCAGTGTGTCAGCCCTACACCGCAGTGCTGGATGCTACCGGCAATGCTTCGATCACCGCGGCTAATGTAGACAATGGCAGCAGTGATAACTGCGGCGTTATTGCCTCGCGGACCGTGACGCCCAACACATTCACGTGCGCAAACAAGGGGCCGAATACGGTGACGCTGACGGTGACAGATCCGAGCGGGAACAGTGCTAGCTGTCTGGCTACGGTCACGGTGGTAGACAACACACCGCCGACGATCACCTGCCCGGCCAGCTTTACTCAATCTACCGACCTGAATCTGTGCTCGGCAGTGGTGAGCTTCTCTGCGACGGCGAGCGATAACTGTCCGGGCGTAACTTACAGTTGCACCCCCCCATCTGGCTCAACATTCCCGAAGGGGCCCACGACTGTTAATTGCACTGCAACTGATGCCGGCGGCCTTACGTCGTCAGCCTGCTCGTTCACAGTAACGGTCAACGACACGCAACTGCCGGCGATCGCTTGCCCGGCCAACATCGTGGTCGAACCCACCTGCCCGGACGGCGCGGTGGTCACTTATACCGCACCGGTAGGCACAGACAACTGTCCTGGCGCTCTGACGATACAGACAGCAGGGCTGGCCAGCGGTTCGACTTTCCCGATCGGGGTGACGACAACCAATACCTTCAAGGTTACCGATACGTCTGGCAATTTCGTGACCTGCAGCTTTACGGTGAGGGTGAAGACAGCGGCGGAGGTGATCCAGGATCTGATCACTCGGGTCCTGGCGCTGCCCTTAACCGGACAACAGAGTCAGGGATTGGTTTCCAAACTTCAAGCGGCGCTGGATGCCGTGAACACCGGTAAGACTAACGTCGCCTGCAACAAGCTCGCTGACTTCATCAGTCAAGTTACGGGCTTTATCAATAACGGAACTCTTACGTCAGCTCAAGGACAGCCGCTAATTGTCTCGGCTGCGAAGGTCCGGAATACCCTTGGCTGTACGAACCTTGGCTGCACGTAGCAAACAAGGGCCCTGCGCGGCAACGCGTATGGCTGTGGGAGGGACTTGGGATCCAGCGTGGGTCGGCGGCCTTGTCGTCTATTGATTGTAGGCTGGACGACGGCAGTGACGGCGCGAGGAACTTCAGGTTCAGGTAGGGGAGAATCGATTTCTACATGGAGCGTCGGTTCTCAAACGAGGCGCCTGTACAACCCGACGTAATGAGTGGGGTCAGTCCTTAGAATCCGTCTATAGGAGTAGAGGGGTCGGGACGAAAGAGAAAGATTTTTAGCTTAACAGTTTGAAAAACTCAAAGGAGATCAGTTTATGACCAAGATGAGACTAATGCTCAATATGCTTGCAGTCTTCGCCGTGTGCCTGCTTTGCAGCTCAATGGCCCAGGCGCAAGCGTGCCGAACTTGGGTATCAGGTGTCGGCGATGACGCCAATCCGTGCAGCCGCACCGCGCCGTGCAAGACTTTCGCTGGCGCCATCTCGAAGACCGCCGAGGGCGGCGAGATCGACGCGCTCGACCCGGGCGGATTTGGCTCGGTCACGATCACAAAATCCATAACCATTGATGGGACTTACGGAGCAGGATTCGGGTCGATCCTGGCCAGTGGAGTCACTGGTGTAATTGTCAACGTGACGACCAATGCAGCAACTTCTAAAGTCACCCTCCGCAATCTCTCGATCAATGGAACCAACGGTCCCGGAACATGTGCTGCAGGAGTACACGGCATCAGCTTTATAGCCGGAAAATCCCTGCATGTACAGCACTGCGACATCTTTGGTTTCGGCCAGAACGGCATTAACGTGAATAAGACGCTTGATGGAACAAACATAACTGTGCAAGACACGACCATCAGGGAATGCACCGGATCCGGCATCAGCGTTACCACCAGCGTTGGAAATGTCGCCGCAGTCATTACCGGTGGTCAGATAGACAAGTGTGGGGTGGGGGTTTCATCGGCAACTAACGCTGTAGTCACAATTTCACACAGCAACCTGGCGCTGAATACGACAGGAGTAAATACAGCCAGTAACTCGCAAACTAATGTTACCGACACGCTATTTGCGAACCATACGACTGGCATCAATGTCGTCTCAGGCGCGACTGTGCGGGTGAACAATGATATCTTTGCGAATAACCTCACAGGGATACAAAACGCGGGTACCGTCAACTCCGCCGGCAATAACAAATTCATGGGGAACCTTGCCAACACAGCCGGAGCCGCATTTGGAGCCGCGCTTGCAGTGCTATAGCGCGGTGCACGCCATCTTCTCGCTTTGCCCCATCCGCCACCTTGCCGTGGTGGATGGGCATCCTTGTTTATTGTTGGACGATGGGCGGTTCCAGGACAAGGGCGGGCGACGAACTTCTTTGAAAGTGAGTTATGTCCGTTCGACAAACATCTGCTGGTAGCAACGACTTTCTGTCTGGCTCTGGGGGGAAGCGGATTAAGCTATTTTTCCTTTTGAGCGAACGGCTGTTCGGGGGGGCACTTTCACTTACCAGGCTCGTCCGTCAGTTTTGGCAGCACCGATTCGATGCGTGACAGCAGGTCGAAGAAGGATCCCCTCCTCTCGCCTGGTACCCGGCTGGTTTTCCCGCCTTCACAGTCACGCGGCCTCTCTCTGTTTTGAACCTTCTGAGTCATTGCCCGACCCCTTTGATGTTGACGAAGGTGACTAAGGAGGAAGGCGGCGACGGTTCTTGTAGTGAGTACCGTGTATTCAATGGACATCGGCTGCAGCGAAGAGCATTTGCCTGTTTCTGGTGCGACCCGCTTTCAACTGCGTCCTAATCTATTTGAGCAACCCCGAAAGCCAATGCATGACGTTGAGAGCCAACTGCCGGTTGTCATTGCCGGAGAGGTTCATTCCAAAGCGAAATCCGCTCGGCGCTACTTGGGCCGTGAGCATGGCGGCCTCACTCAAAATAACCACGCGCCCTTTGCCGAACTCCAGTGCTAATCCCTGAGCGCGACCGGCGGCAGAGACGGTCTTGTGATCAGGCGCCGGTTCGTCGGGGGAGCTCGGCTTCCGATCCGGGGGCAAAACGTCCATTGCGGTTGAGCCTAATTTTAGGAGCAGGACACTTTCGGGCGGTCCTTTGACCGAGGTGCCGCTGAAGGTTATGATCCGATTGATTCGCTCAGTATCATCCCGTCCCCGGGTGATAGGGTGCTCGCCCAGGAGCCCGTCTTCTCGGCTAAAAAGGAGCTCAGTCTGATCTCCCGATTCCTTATTGTAGTGTAAGGTGTCGAACGTATGGCCGATGGTGAGCTCAACGCCGAACCGTTTGGCGAGCGCTGTGGCCGCCGCGCTGAACGGAGCGTGATCGGTAATCAGCAATAAAGCACCCCCCGCATCAACCCAGTCGCGCACGGCGTCACACTCCGCTTCGGTGAACGCCGCTGCATCTCTCCGCCCTCGTGGACCGGATGCATTGACTATCACCAAAACTTGATGGCCCTTGAGCGTGCTCTGGGAGAATCTCTGGCCGTTAGGCACAACTCTGTAACCGTCGCCGGTTATCAGATCCGAAAACGGTTTGTAGCGGCCCGCGGAAGTATCGGTGTTTTCGTGCGCCTCGTCGAAGAGCACATTCGGAGAATCTGCCAGGTATGCCCGATGTGCTACTTTCGCGTCGAAGGCCGGATCGCTCCCCGGTTGAGCGCCAGGCGGACTGCTGGTCTGAAGGTCAAACGTACCCGACCATCTCCCCGCTAAGACTTCTCCTCGAGGACCTGGCTTTTGCCGCGTAACAACCCACGTTCCCCTTGAGATTTGGGTGCTTCCCTGAAAGCCCTCCACGGTCCCGCGCAGGCGGTCGCCAGTGAGCTTACCCCTAAAGCGCAGTTCGATTGCCAGCACATTGGTGGTGAATGTGACCTGGTTACGAGTGACCTTGAGATCGCGCAACACGTTCGACGGTTGCTGCCCAGGAGCAATGATCCTCGCGTCACCTTTCCACAGCGCTCCGTTGCGAATCAACGTCAACTCAATGCCTCCCGAGGTCTGAGCAAGCGTCGCCGTCCAGCCGCCCAAGGCTGATAAGATCAGTGTTAGTAATGTCTTTTTCATTTTTCTTGATCGTCACCTCGACGTGGTTGGTAGGCCCGCAAGCACCTCTGCACCCGCATCGCCCAGTAGCATACTAGCTGGCCGGGCCGACCCCTGACAAGAAACCCATTATGCACATCGTCGCCACTTCAAACCACAGGGCGATGGAGATGTGAAGGCGAAAAAGGCGTGTAGCGGTTATGTACCGCTATCCTTAGCCAGACAAATGCGTTCTCTTTTGGAATGCTTTTCTAATTGTGCCGGAGCCACCGCTTTTAGCGGTTCAGTTTGGATTTCAAGTTTTAGCTTGCGCTTGCAATCAGCAGCCTGAAGGCTCAACTCTCAACTTACCTAAACCACTAGCCTCTGTCACTAAACCACTACCCTCTTGTGCATTTAGTAGCGGCCCGCTAGCATTTGTCTTCTGATGCTCAATGGCCGGCACTAATGGGCCCTGTCGCGAATCAACAAGAGTCTAGGTTCAATAATCTGGTATGAACTGACTCGGTATGGTCGGCTTAAACGCCGCTATTGTTAGAGCTATGACTAGCAATCCACTGGTTTCTGTCATAATAATTTTCTTTAACGCTAGGAAATTTTTCCGTGAAGCTACAGAGAGCGTCTTCGCGCAGACTTATGATAACTGGGAATTGTTGCTGGTGGATGATGGCTCGACCGATGCCGGCACAGACATCGCCCGGCATTACGCTGAACAACACCGAGGGAAGGTTCGCTACTTTGAGCACAAAGGTCATCAGAATCGAGGCATGAGCGCTTCGCGTAACCTGGGAATCAGTAACGCAAAAGGTGAATATATCGCTCTGCTCGACGCTGATGACGTGTGGCTGCCGAACAAACTGGAACGCCAGGTGACTATCCTTAGCTCGCAGCCCCAGGCCGCGATGGTCTATGGGTTATCAGAGTACTGGCACAGTTGGAAGGGGAATCCTGAAAATGGGCAACGCGATTTTGTGCCGGAGCTTTCCGTTGAGTCCGACACTCTTTTCGACCCGCCTGCGTTGGTCACGCTCTCGTACCCGTTGGGAAGCGCCCCTACGCCCTGTCCCTCTGATCTCATGTTCCGCCGCGAGATGGCAGAGCGAATAGGCGGATTCGAAGAATCATTCCAGGGCATATATCAGATGTACGAAGACATAGCCTTCCTGACAAAGGTATACCTCGCGGAAAGAGTGTTCGTAGCGAGCGAGTGCTGGGACAAATATCGCCTGCATCCGGATTCGTGCCATTCAGTCGTCAAAGGGGCGGGACATTATCACCAGGTGCGATTCTTCTTCTTAAAGTGGCTTAAGAAATATCTGTCCAAACAAGGTGTCGAAGATCGTGAAATCTGGCTGGCTTTCCATAAGGCGATGGAGCCTTATTGGGCAAACCGCCATCCGTTTGCGAACCGCCTAGCCCCGATCTTGAATCGTATGTTTGGGCGCAACTTGCATCTGGTGAAGAGTGGCAAACAGAGTATGGTTGCACCGACGAATCTGAAGCCTGCGATTGAAACCAACGATAGCGCCGCACCATCATACGAAGGCTATCACGACATAGGGGACTGCGAGATTATCCACGGCTGGGCCTGGGACTCGAACCACCCGGACTTGCCTCTTGAGGTTGACATCTATGACGGCGACCGACTGCTCGCCACGGTCACAGCAGACGAGTACCGCAAGGACTTGCATGATGCGGGTAAGGGAAGTGGAGAGCACGCGTTCAGCTACAGGGTGCCGGCCAGTTTGAGGGATGGAAGGGCGCACAGCATCAGGGTGAGGGTCGCCCTTACCGACTTCGATCTCGGATCTACTCCCAAGGAAATCAATTGCGAATTGCAGATAGTTGCCGACATCAGAGCGCTTAAAAACAAACTTCGCGGGCAGGCGGCTAAAATAGCGGCGAGGACGCCCCTAGGAGTTCGTCGCTGGGTAATAGTTCGATGGCAAAGCCTTGAGTACATCCCGCCGGCCGGGCGTGTGCGCTTTGGCGACCTGAGGCGCGTGACTCCGATAAGCCGAGTGTGGGGATTCGACCGCGGCCGCCCCATTGATCGCTACTACATTGAGAACTACCTCAATCGCCACACTGACGATATTCGAGGGCACGTTCTGGAAATAGGCGACGACACTTACACTTATCGATTCGGCGGCGATCGTGTTCGCAAAAGTGACGTGGTTAACGTGGTGGAGGGTAACCCGAAAACTACCATCTTGGCAGACATCACATGTGCTGATCATATTCCGTCCGACACTTTTGATTGCATACTCTTCGTGCAAACTCTTCAACTCATCTTTGATGTGCGGGCGGCGATCAAGACGCTTCACCGCATACTCAAGCCCGGTGGAATCCTTTTAGCGACATTTCCGGGCATCAGCCAGATCAGCGACCAACTTTGGGGAGATTACTGGTGTTGGAGTTTCACAACACTGTCAGCGCGGAGGCTGTTTGCGGAGGTCTTTTCCGAGGACAAGCTTAAGGTGGAGGCCCACGGCAATGCGCTGGTAGCGATCAGCTTTCTCGAAGGACTGGCGGTTGAAGAATTGCGGCAGGAAGAATTAGACTATCACGACCCCGGCTATGAAGTGTTGATAACGGTCGAGGCAGTGAAAGCATAAAGTCGTAAAGACATGCGCCAGAGCAGATTGCGGCCAGCGGGGTTTTTCTCGACATCCAGGTTGCATCCAGGAATCTCATCCTGAGATACCAAGGCGTTGACTGGCATTGAAGAAAAGTTATGGTGCCGCGTCGTGAAAGAGCGCGAGATAGAGATATATATTCGGGGCCTCAATTATTCCTCTTTTGACGCGCTGGAGATCAGCGGCACTCAAAGTTGTCTGGGCATTCGCCCGCAAGCAGCCTAGCTGAGTCGTATGTTTATGCCGAGTAAACTTGTGTGAGTGATTATTCCCTGCTACAACCAGGCTCATTTCTTAAGCGAAGCGATTGAAAGTGTACTCTCTCAAACTTACCCCCACACCGAAATCATCGTGGTTGATGATGGTTCAACGGATAACACCTCAGAGATAGCCGCCCGCTATTCGTGTGTCCGCTGCGTACGCCAGAGCAATCAGGGCCTGGCGGCGGCGCGCAACAGAGGGCTCAGCGCGAGTAAAGGGAGCCACCTGATTTTTTTGGACGCGGACGATCGCCTTGTGCCTGATGCTATTGAATACGGCTTATGCTGTTTGAATGCTCACCCGGAATGCGCTTTCGTCGCCGGGCACGTCAGGCTTATTGCCTCTGACGGTTCACCGCTTCCTACCCCGCCGCAGCCCTGCGTAAAGAGAGAGCATTACCTCGAGACGAGTTCATATCAAGCACTGGTTCCCTCTGATCGAAAGCGAGGAGAATGAGATTAGGCGATGCAGCGAAAGTATAATGCGGATGATATATTTATCGGTGGCCTCCCGACAATATTTTACAGATACGAGGCTCGTGTTTATACTTTGATTCGCCCAATAACCTATCGCCTATGTCGTTGAGGATATGGTTCTGCTATTGAGTATCTGGAATAGGGAGTTTCAAAGATACACACACCCTGTCTAATCAGATGAGCACTGCTAAGACCAAAAAAAGGGACGGCGCGGTTGATGACGCGCCGTCATACGAAGGGTATCACGACATAGCGGACTGCGAGATAGTCGAGGGCTGGGCCTGGGACGCCAGCCGCCCGAACTTGCCGGTCAAGGTAGACATCTACGACGGCGACCAGTTGCTTGCAACCGTGACCGCCGACGAGTACCGCAAGGACTTACAGCAGGCTGGCAAGGGAGGTGGCAGCCACGCGTTTAGCTACCGGGTGCCGGCGAGGTTGAGGGATGGGAAGGCGCACTTCATCACTGTGAGGATATCTGATACTGATTTCGACCTTGAGTTTACTCCTAGGGAATTCCAATCTGCGCCTGTAATGACCATTGACAATCTTTCACCTCATCAAAACGAAACAATCTACGATGACCAATTCTTTGATAAGATCACGGACTCCGCTTTAACTTCGGCGCGAATCATCGTCCCCTTACTGCTGAATTACATAGACCCCAAAAGCGTGATAGACATTGGCTGCGGGCGGGGCGCATGGCTAAAGGCATTCCAAGAGAATGGCATCACAATCGTACGAGGGCTGGATGGCGACTATGTAGACCAGTCGAAACTATTAGTTAATCAGGCGAATTTTACAGCGACAGACCTTAGCGAGCCATTTGATGTAGACGGGCAATACGATCTAGTTGTTTGCCTCGAGGTTGCAGAACATTTGCCTGCCAGCTCCGCTAAACAATTGATTGCCACTTTGACGAAAGCCGTCCAATTAGTTCTGTTTTCGGCGGCGATCCCTTATCAGGGCGGTGACGGCCATCTAAATGAACAGTGGCCGGAGTATTGGGAATCGCTATTTGAAGAGTATGGATTCCGAAGACTCGATCCCATTAGGCGGTACATATGGCAAGACAAACGAGTTGCTCCCTGGTATCAACAGAACTTATATCTATTCGTCAGCGACGTCGCTATCGCAAACTCAGAAATCCTAACAACAGAGCAGCAGCGTGCGCGCAATCAGCCGGTTGAATGCGTCTGCAAAGACATTCTCAATCATCTAGTGCGGCTCTCATCTCGGATAGCGGCAAGCGAACGGAGGGTCGAGGCGCTGATGGCGAAGTTGACAGGCAAAGAAAGAATCATTGGTGCACGAGATGAGGAAATCGAATGGCTCTCCGCACAGGTCGCCGAAAGGCAAAAGACCATTGTCGCGCAGGAACAAAAGATTGCACATCTCTCCTCTCAGAAGGCAGAAAAGATAGAGGCTTTGCCTAGTTTAGAATCCGTTTCGGATGCGAATAGCGACGCGCCGAAATACGAAGGGTATCACGACATAGCGGATTGCGAGATTATTCACGGCTGGGCCTGGGACTCTAACCACCCGGACTTGACTCTCAAGGTGGACATCTATGACGGCGAACGGCTGCTCGCCACCGCCACGGCAGACGAGTATCGCAAGGACTTGCAGCAGGCGGGTAAGGGAAGCGGAGAGCACGCATTCAGCTACAGGGTGCCAGCCCGATTGAAGGACGGTGAAGCGCACAGCATCAGGGTAACAGTCGCTGCTACTGATTTCGACCTCGGATTTACACCCAAAGAAATCAAATGTGTCTCCGAAACGGCTACTGAAAGACGTATATCGAATGTGGAGCAGAGCCTCGACCCGGCGCGCGCGGGCCACCTCGCGGCTCGTGCGCTTATCCTGATGTATCACAGCGTTGGCGAAGTCAAATCAGACCCCTGGTCGCTGTATGTGGCGCCCGGCCACTTTGCTGAACAATTAGAGGTTCTACGAAAGAACTATCACCCTATAGGATTACGGCAATTAACTCAGGCGCTTCTGGATGGCGGCATTCCAGACAACGCGGTGGTCATCACATTTGATGACGGTTACGCAAACAACCTGTATAACGCCAGACCGTTGCTTGAGCGATTTGATGTGCCTGCAACTGTCTTCATGACTACGGGAAACATCGGTCGCGAGCGCGAGTTCTGGGATCACGAGCTGGAAAGGCTATTGTTGCAGCCCGGCACTTTGCCGGAAGTGCTGCGATTGAGAGTTAATGGGAATGCTTACGAATGGAAACTGGGTCGAGCGGCTCACTACAGTGAAGACGACTATCAGACTAATCTCAAGTGGAGGGGCTGGGAGACGTATAATCCGACGCGTCGCCATACACTCTTCCGCTCGCTTTATGACTTGTTGCTTCCTTTGTCTAGCGGTGATCGTCAAAAAGCAGTCGATGATTTGGTTTCGTGGGCGGGCGTTGAAAGGGCGGGCCGGGCAACGCACCATCCTCTTTCGCTCGACGAGTTAATAACTCTGGGTGATTGTGAACTGGTCGAGATCGGCTCTCACTCGGTGACGCATCCGGTGTTCTATCATCTCTCACCGCCATTGCAGCGAGGTGAGATTCACCAGAGCAAAGCTCATCTGGAAGAGATACTGGGTCGGGCGGTGACCAGCTTTGCGTATCCCTATGGCTGTTACGTCGAAGAGACGGTCGCCATCGTTCGGGAGGCAGGCTATACTTGTGCCTGCTCCACGGTTGTTAACCCTGTGGAGTCAGGCGCAGACCCGTTTCAACTGCCTCGAATTGAAGTGCACGATTGGAATGGTGAAGAGTTCGCTGAACAGCTATCGCGCTGGCTCCAGGTTCGCTCCATCTCTGCGAGGCGCGAGTCACCGCAGTAGAAATATTTTGTTTGTAGCCGTTCGACCCGGCTTATCTAAACTCATTATGCCGATATTACGACTCGCGGCGTAAACCAGCGGAGTTGGTTGTCTTGCACGCAGCCCGCACTGGGTGGTTATTTTCGTTCGCTGACAAGGAATAATGAAGATCGCCGTTCTGACTCCCACTATACCTGAGCGCGAAGTGTTCCTCAGAGAATGCATAGAGGCAGTGCGCCGCCAGACTTTAAAACCTTATGTGCACGTCATAACGATAGACTTCGGTCGGGTCGGCCCCACACGGATACGAAACGGGATGGCCGCAAGCACAGACGCGGATTGGCTCGCGTTTGTGGATGATGACGATCTGATTGATCCCGAACATCTGGAAGTGTTGGCAAGACACTCAGTCGGATTTGACATCATCTACTCAGACTGCCGCGTGGTAGGAGCCGAGGTGCCCTGGAAGGTACGGCAATTCGATTTGCAGGCAGTGAGGCAGGCTAATTACGTACCGATCACCGTGTTGATGCGGCGAGAATTATTCCTCGAGCTGGGCGGGTTTCATTTAGATCGCGGACCAATTGGCGAGGACTGGGACTTGTGGATTCGCGCCGGTGAAGCCGGAGCACGGTTCCGGTTTGTGCCTCAGGTCACATGGACGTACAGGCTCCACAGCGGCAGCCGCACGTTGTTGTCGTCTTCCGAGCAGGAATTTGCCGGTCAAACTCGTTCCACCAGTGCAGAGTTTGAAGCGCAAGTCGCCGATGCTGATGCGGCCCGAAAGGAGTTAATGAAGACGAGCACGGATGGCGCGAATCAGACGGATCTTGACTCGCCGTTGCCTCTCATCCTGGCTAGAGAGACAGTCATAGATAATCAGCGTCTCGGACTAAGCAACGGGATTGAATACTGGAGCCGCACATACGATGGTGGAGATACAATCGTCAAACAAACTAGTCTGGATTTGGCAGAGCGCGAAGCCTACTTTCTTTCGCAGTTGACCGGCGAGTATTTCCCGCGAGTGAGGGATAATAAGTCAGAAGATGGATATTCAGTGATCGTGATTGAGGGAATTTACGGTGTTCCTCTGTCAGAGGCAGTGGCGAGCATTAATTCTCGCCCCGCCAGCTTGCTCAACTTTATCTATCATTGTTTGAGCGCGCTTGCCGAGTTAAAAAGTAAAGGGATCATCCATCGAAATATCTGTTTTGAGAATATTTTCGTCAGGGATGAGAAGCCGATACTGATTGACTTCGCTCAGGCTATCTCCGAGAGACGACCTTTCACGGCCACAGAGCACTTAGGCGGCTACGGCAGACCGCCCGACGGAGGTTTTTGTGACGTTTATTCGATGGGCAAAGTGATCGAGCGAGTAAATCGCCACCGTCACCTCTCATTCGATCCCGTGATAGAGTTGATGACGGAGTTGGATGCTTCGTTAAGAATTACAGACTTGAAGACACTACGGATGCTCTTTACGCACGCGATCCAGCGGCCCGCGAAAAGGAAACAAAAACAATGAGGACTATAGATACTTGTGAACAGTCCGAAGATCATCAAAATCCCGAAGCATACGACCTGACAATTCGCCACCTTCTGGATCAAATTTCGAAGCGGAGCCAGCGCCTCAATCTCTTGAGGATGGAGCAGGAACGGCTGACTCAGCAGATCGCAGTGAAAGAGCAAGCAATAGAGGCGCTGAGAAAACAACTGACAGACAAAGAGAGAGTTCTTCTCGCGCGCGACGAGTCAATTGCTTCTCTATCGACCCGAGTAGCGGAAAATGACGACATCATTGCCGAGCGGAATAACGCGATAGACTGCCTCCGGGACGTATTGGCCAAGGCTCAACAGGCTGCGTCAAATCAACTGGTCGAGCGCGAGCGAGCTGTGCAATCGCTTTCGGAGCAGCTGGAGCAAATGCAGAGTGCTCTCGACGAAAAAGAGAAAGCCGTTCGGGCCGGGGTTGAAGCGAATCAATTACTGGAATCACAAATAGAATCGCTTTCGGCAGAACTGGCTGGGCAGCAAGAAAGAGTTTTAGAGCTTGCAGTGCAGCTATCGGAGAGAGAGGAGGCGGCGCGGAATCGTTCAGCGCAAATCGAGGAGAGAGAAAGAATCATTCGCGAAACGAAGGAGTCGATTAACTATCTGGAAAGCGAGCTGGCTGATTCCCAAAAGAAGTCGGCTGATTCCCAAAAGAAGTCGGCTGACTCCCAAAAAAAGTCGGCTGACTCCCAAGAGAAGTTGGCTGACTCCCAAGAGAAGTTGGCTGACTCCCAA
>JBBPIG010000029.1:36846-87189 GCA_038040445.1 Acidobacteriota bacterium
GGCTGACTCCCAAGAGAAGTTGGCTGACTCCCAAGAGAAGTTGGCTGACTCCCAAAAGAAGAACGAGCGGCTGGCGATCTCTTATGAGGTGCTACGAGAACGGCTAACCAAGAAAGAGCAAGACAAACAGATGCTCTCATTCCGACTGGCAACCGTAGAGGCGCAGTTGGCGAAGATAGTCAACTCGCTGGGCTGGCGTTTGCTGAGTTACTACGGTCGTATCAAATACCCCTATCTGCTGCCAGTTTATCGCTTGCTCGGCCTTTCGCCCGATCGATCAAAGGAAGCCGGACACTCGCAAACAGCCACAACACAACCTGACAGGAACGACCAAAGCCAATTGGAGCCAGCACCGGCAGTTGAGCTAGGAGAGCAGGATTTGGCGGCAGACCCGGTGCTGTCGGTTGTGTTGGAGCGAGTTGAACAGGAGCGAGAAAAACGGCTTGATCCTTACCCGTCGCTGACCCTGCTTCCTCATCTGCGTCAAGAAGAGATACCTATCATTCTAGACACGCCGTGCCCGGAAGCGCCCCTTCATCGTTCTGATGTGATCTGCTTTTCGATAATTGACTGGGAGTTCCGCTATCAGCGCCCGCAGCAAATAATTTCGCAGTTCGCCGCACATGGGCATAGGGTGTTTTATGTAAGCACATCTCGCTTCCGGCCGTCCGGCGCGACTCCTCGGGTTCGGGTGAGCAAGATAAAAGAGAACGTCTTCGAGGTGCAACTGGCGGTCGATAGCCCGCCTGACGTGTACGGCGAAGTGATAGAGGGTCAGAACCGGGAGGCGTTGCTGGCGTCGCTCGACGAGTTGCGCCGCACCTTTTACATTGACGAGGCGATAGCATACGTGATGATCGCTTCCTGGGGAGGCGCGGCGCTTGAGGCAAAGGAGCTTTGGAACTGGCGCGTGATTTACGACTGCATGGATGAATGGGAAAACTTCCCTGGAATCAAGCGCGGCCTTCTCGATATGGAATTGGAGCTAGTGGGCCACTGCGATTTGCTTGTGGTCACGAGCCAGCTTTTATATGAGAAATGGCAGAAATACGAGCGGCCGATGGTGCTGGCCCGCAACGCTGTCGATTGGGATTTCTATGCTGAACATTGTCGCCCCAACACCATACTGGCGGAGATCAAGCATCCGGTTATAGGTTATTGTGGCGCGATTTCCGATTGGTTTGACATCGAGCTCATGACTGAAGCGGCTCGCCGGCGGCCCGATTACACGTTCGTGCTGCTAAGCGGCGCGCTCGATGTGAACGTGACAGAGCTAAAGACCCTGCCCAATGTGCGCATTCTCGGCCAGCAGCCTTATGAGTCGATGCCTCAGTATCTATATCATTTCGATGCTTGCATAGTTCCTTTCAAGATCAATCCAATTACCGAAGCTACAGATCCAGTAAAAGTGTATGAGTACTTTAGCGCCGGGAAACCAGTGGTCACTGTCAGGCTGCCCGAACTTGAGCTCCTTCACGATTATCTGTACATAGCCGAAGACGGGAATGATTTCATTTTTCAACTCGACAGAGCGATTGCGGAGAATGATCCGCAGTTGATCGCCCGCCGGCGCCGTTTTGCCCGACAACACACATGGAAGAAGCGCTACAAACAAATCGACGCTGCGCTTGCCAATGTTACGCCGCGCGCAAGCATCATCGTCGTCACGTACAATAACCTGGCGCTCAACAAGTTGTGCCTCGAAAGCATCATACGCAACACCGAGTATCCCAATTACGAAGTAATAGTAGTAGACAACGACTCGATCGATGGCACTCCGGCATATCTGCGATATCTGGTCGCGCAGCATCCGAACATCAATGTCATACTGAACTCACAAAACAACGGCTTTGCGCGGGCTAACAATCAGGGTATCGCGCGAAGCACCGGTGAGTACATAGTTCTGCTGAACAATGACACGATTGTGCCGCCTGGATGGTTGAGCCGATTGCTGAGACACCTGGAGCATAAGGAAGTCGGGATGGTCGGCCCTGTGACAAACTTCGTCGGCAACGAGGCAAAGATTGAAGTGTCCTATCGCACCTGGTCCGAGTTGGAAGCGTTCGCCAGAGAGCAGACCTGGGAGCACAACGGGCAAATAGCAGACATCCGTATGCTGGCGATGTTCTGCGTAGGAGTCAGAAGGGAAGTGTACGAAGAGATCGGCCCGCTCGATGAGCAGTTCGGGATAGGGATGTTCGAGGATGATGACTACGCGCAACGCATGAAAGCGAAGGGCTACCGAGTGATGTGCGCGCGTGATGTTTATGTTCATCACTTCGGCCAGGCTGCGTTCAAGAAGTTAATCGAGAGCGGTGATTACAAGGAGCTGTTCGACAGCAATCGGCGTCGCTATGAAACCAAATGGAACGTTAAGTGGATACCGCACAAGCACGCGCCGCTGAGGTTTGAATCCCTCATCGCATCTTCGCCCGCTCTTGAGATGGCAACTAAGAAGTAATGATGAACCGCTCTGCCCGCAACGACCATCGGGGCGAGCTCGCATCGGAAAACAAGAAGTGAGCAGAACACCTGAATAGAGTTTACGGGAGAGCAGCTCAATGGTCCGGTCACCCATTGGTTCGCAGAACATTAACGCCATTGTTTGCTATTAAGGTTTAGTCACGAAGATGATTGATTTTCCTCTGTGGGCAATCGTCCATCTCGGCGCATGGGCGCTGATGCTTTTGTGCGCTTGGGGCATCGGAAACTTATTTCTCGGCAAATATCGCTTTCAGAACCTGGCGGAGCGTTTGGTGTTTACTATCGCCGCAGGTCTGGGCTTATGTGCTAACGTGCTTTTTATCATCGGCCTCTTCGGAATGCTCTATCGATCAGTTATCTGGGGTTTGACGTTATCAGGCGCAATGGCTACGGTTTGGAACTTCTCATACTCAAATAAGCAGTGGCTTGCAATCGAGCAATGGAAACGACTCTTGAATGTTTGGAAGTCGAAGCATCTCTGGAGCCTGCGCAATGCAGCTATGGCCTTGTTGATATTTCTTGCGCTGGGTTATTGGGTCCTCTTGCTGGTGACCAGTCAATATCCTCCCGTTCATTGGGATTCAATATCACATCACCTGATCATAGTCCGTGAATTCCTGGCTCAACATGGGCCTGTTGTAGTGCCGGGGATACAACAACCGCTGTTGCCCGCATTAAACCATATGTTGTTTACATGGGCGTTTGCCCTGAAAGATGACGTGCTGGCTCAGATGGTGGAACATACTTTCTTGATGCTGACTGCTTTAGGACTCTATGCATGGGGCAAGCGTCGGAATCAACCCGCATTAGGGTTTGCTGCCGCTGCCTTCTGGGTTGCTCATCCGCTGGTTCGCTTGCTTGGGGAAGCGGCCTATGTGGACATTGCCATCACCTGCTTTGCATTTCTGGGCGTCTACGCACTGCGCGTGTTCCGTGATAGTCGAGATGCTTTTTGGTGGTATCTGGGCATGGCGCTGCTGGCCATGTGTGCAGGTGTCAAGCTGCCGGGACTCTTTTTTGTTGGTATCGCATTTCCGCTGGGCTTGTGGGTGCTAATGAGGCCTTCCTTCAAGCGTTTCAGTCGCAGAAGCGCCGGACAAGAGTCCGAGGATGCGGGGCAGGTCGAATCTCGATTTACCTGGAAGTCGCTTGTGCTTGGCTGGACACTAGGTCTTCTCATACTGATTCCCTGGTATGGGTTTATTGCCTACCACACCGGCAATCCCTTCTGGCCTGCATTCGCGCAATACAGCACAGGCATTTGGGGTGCCCCCTGGGTCGTCAGTGGCGCAAATGAGTTGCTGAAATCCGGTGTTAAACAAGCGACAATTCAAAACTTCATGACACTGTCTGTTGACTGGATACGTTACCCCGAGCGGTTTAATGCAGAACTCCATCAGAGTCTATTCCCGCTTATCATGATCTGGCCGCTGGCCTGGATAGTAGCATTGTTCAACCGTTCCGTTCGCTGGTGGACTTTATGGGCGCTCGCCTACACAGTTTTCTGGTTCCTTCAAGCTCCGCTATTGAGGTATTGGCTGCCGGCCTTGCCGCTTGCGGGCCTCGCGTTGTGCGAAAGCCTTCAATGGCTTTTGGAAAGAATTCGCAAATCTCCTGCTTTTCATAACGCCGCTTGGGTGACTGCGAGCATTCTTATTCTCCTGTGGAGCGGTCGGGGAGTATATGCAGAAGTCAAAGGTAAAGGGTTGCCGCCGGCGACGCCAGATGCCCGAGAAGACTTCCTTATTCAGCTAAACGGCTACCTTGGCGTCAAGTATGTGAATGCGCATGCAGATAATAACGATACGGTCTGCGTATTAAGCGCTAGTTGGCTGAATTACTACTTTCATCAGCGAGTCATAGATTTAAGGGGAACGCTATTCCAAAATAGGAAACCCAGTTTCCGTTGGCCTAACGATCAGTTGTGGACGCAGTGGCTGGACTATCAGCATGTCACGTGGATATTCGTTTATTACAAAGCCCCGGAGTTGAACATACCCAAACAAAACCCGGTCGTGAATCCGTTTTGGCCGGATTATCAGCTCGTATATGCCGACAACGTGACTTGGGTATTTCGTCGCAAACCATTTACGTAGGAAGTTTCCTTCAATTGGGGCGGCTCGATATCGGAAGGCCTACGTACAGCAATGGCACACGAGTTCTGCCTTTTCGGAGGGAGTCGCCCCGCCCCTTATACCCAAGACTGAAGATACTTTGATTCACTGACTTGATGCTCTAATCAGTTAACGAAGACAATTGAGCAATCATCGCTCAAGAAGCTGCAGGTATTGAAGCGACCGATTCACTTTGACCATCTTGAATTAGTAGCTCCAGTAGCTCCAGTAAATGTTTACTGTTCGAAGTTGCAGGTGATTTCCTTGGGCGCGGTCCCCAGTTCAACGCTCGTTCCCGGGAATTTGACTGTAATCACATGCTTCTTGCCATCTTTCATCTGAGGCGGAATAGCCCAAAATATTGCGTGCTTGCCATTGCCCTTGCCCACGTCCAGCAGATCCTGCCGGAAGGTATCTGCCGTCACCGTGCTTACCAAAAGGTTACCGTCATAAATATCAAGTTTGATCGGCTCGTTAGGGTGGTTCATATCCCAGCCCCAGGCGATAATGGCATCGCAATTAGCAATGTCGAGGTAGCCTTCATAAGCTGGCGGCGCCGAGGGAGTCGTTTGACTCGCATCGCGGGTCGGCTGATTACCGGAACAGGCAAGCAGCGATACGCTGAGCGAGAAAAGCATGACTCCAATGCATAGTCGTACCAAGTGAACCCTCATCACGTTATGTGCTCCTTTGCGCAGTAGACTTGCTCTCATACTTCAAGCGTAAGGGTGGAACTGAAGAAGCGGTATTGTACTCATCCAACTGTGTTTTGTCTAGCGCGCTTATTAGTCGGTGAGATTTCAACCGAGTGATGCCCGGTAAGAATAGCTCTTGCTTGTAGGCATTTTTGCTGACGTTTTATACTGGCTATGCTTGCCTGGCGGCTTTCTACTACCGTGAATTTGTATGTGGAATTTCCTCGTGAAAGAAACGATGGTTGCTTAAATCTCGCTTGTATGAATAGGAGCTAAAGCGGGCGTATTGACTGATCATTCCAACAAGGCTAATCTTATAAAATTCTTGGAGACGTCTGTGTTAGTATTTCGGGGTCCGGTTAGGTTTCACTTCTACAAAAGTAATTTTTGTTAGTGGAGGTAGCCGTGGGCTGTAGGGGCGTTCTGGGACTCTCGGTCGATAATTATCAGCGCAATCGTATCATTCAGGAGTCAATCGACTTACTTCGTTGGCGGTCGTCTCTAGGTGTGCTTGATGTCGGGGACTCGGCAGGGCTTCTGGCGCGATTCTTACCCAATGACGATGTAATTATTGCGGCAGTCGCAAATAAAGGTGAATTGCAGCCATATGGCAGCGGCACACCCCTCCCGTTTTCCAGCGCTAGCTTTGATGTCGTGGTGTCATCGGACGCATTAAGGGACGTTCCTCCGGTTGAGCGCGAGCGGTTTCTCACGGAGCTTGCGCGAGTATCAAATGAAACGCTCATAGTATGCTCACCATTTGATGACTCGGAGGTGGTTCAGGCGGAAGATCTCTTTCAGTCTTTGACATGGGCAGGTTATGGGGAAGGTCACAACTTCAGAGAAAAGCACCACAGATATGGACTTCCTGATTTGGCGAAAACGGAAGACTTCTTGCGCAAGCAAGGATTTCAGACCGCCATATTACCGAATGGCTATCTTTATCGATGGCTTGTCGCGATTTCTGCTTTCTTATTATTACAACGGCGATTTCCAAACGCGGAATTGAACGAGCGTACCAATGCCTACTACAACTCGACCTTTTACAGAGCGGATAATTGTGAGCCGAGTTATCGTAAGGTAATCATCGCATCTCGAACACGCGACATAAGCGGTCTACGCGAAAAGCTCTGCCCTGAGCCAAAGGCGACAGAAGCCGACAAGCTATTCTGCCTGCAGTTGCTCGATATGATGCTTCACGTGCTTTTTGAAGAGTGGTCTTCGCCTGCTTTATGTTTGCAGGAAAATACCTCAGGCAGGCTCGCAGAGACAGTGACGCTGGACAAGCGGGATGTCAAATGCTTAGAAGCACAATTGGCAGATAAACAACAACATATAAGGACGCTGATCTCTCAACTCAGGGTAAAGGAGCAAAGTAAAAGCGATGGGAAGGCCGTCGCCTCTGATCTGAGATTGAAGGTGGAGGGGCTATCGAATCAGTTGAACGCGAAAGAGCGGCAGCGGCGAGAGCTAGCGTCGGGCTTCGAAGTAAAAGAGACAGAACTTCGAGCATTAGCTTCTCGGTTAGCCGCCACTGAGCGAGCAGCACAGATAGTTTCGGCCCGACTGGTAGAGAGAGTAACCGAAGTTGAAAGAATTAAGAGCTCATTGGGCTGGCGATTACTCAGCTTGTATGGGCCGATCAAATATCGATACCTGTTGCCGATTTACAGGTTCCTGAATCTCATGCCGAAAGAGTTTGATCATAAGCTGCAGTCGTCTCAGCCTTCTATTCTAGAGCAAATGCCTGCCGAAGGTGCGTCGATCGGCGACTCGCTTCTTCGAAGCAAGCCGCAAGAGGCGGTCTCTACATCCCGTACGCTGATGGAGTCGTTGCTGAAACAAAAGCTGAAGTTGTTCTTATCTCAGCCTGGATCTCAGCTTGTGTTCCCGCAGTTCCCAGAGCCGCTGGTCAGCATCCTAATATCGACCTTCAACAAAGCTGAATACCTCTTCCAGTGTTTGGAGACCATACTTGCTTATACTGATACCCCGTTTGAGATAATCATTGTTGACGACTGTTCGAGCGATGGCATCCCACAATTAATGGCGAAACTCGTAAACGTGCATGCGGTCAGGAATGACAAGAATTCAGGTTTCATCAAAAGCTGCAACAAAGCAGCGCAACTCGCCAGAGGGCATTACATCCTGTTTCTAAACAATGATGTAATGGTTACCCCACGATGGCTTTCGGCTCTCGTTGAAACCGTGGGGCGCTACCCGCAATGCGGTGCAGTCGGAGGGCGGCTCGTTCGACCGGACGGAACTTTGCAGGAGGCCGGATCGATAATCTGGCAAGATGGTTCGGCGCTGGGATATGGGCGCGGCGATGATCCATCTAAACCTGAATACTGTTACGTCCGCGAAGTAGACTACGTCTCAGGGGCTTACCTGCTCGTTCGCGCGGGCGATTTTCGGAAGCTGGGCGGCTTTGACGAGCGCTATGTCCCAGCTTATTACGAAGATTCAGATTTGTGCATGGGCATAAGGAAGCTCGGCCACAAAGTCGTTTATCAACCGCAGGCGGCCATTATTCATTACGAGTTTGGCAGTCACTCTATGGAACGGGCCACGGCGCTTTGTGAGAAGAACTATCCTGAGTTTAAAAAGAAGTGGGCGGTGAGGCTTCAACGGCATGTTCCCCATGGGAACGTGCTGCGCGGGCGTGACAAACGTGAAGGCAAGCGCGTTCTGGTAATCAACGATCAGATTCCTGCTCCATACCTCGGCTCAGGATTCCCGCGCGACAATAAGATGCTGGAGTATCTCTCACAACTAGGGTATGTGGTGACCTTCGTTCCTACGGCCTCTCGTGCCGCCTGGCAGCCGAGCACGGAACAATTGCAGCAGATGGGCATTGAGCTATTCTACGGGAATAGCTTCAGCATAGAAGAGCTCTTACGGGCCAGAACAGGACTGTACGATATCGTGATTATCAGCAGACCGCACAATGGAGAGAGATTCCTAAAACTTGCCCGACAAGCGTTCCCAAAAGCCAGGCTCATCTACGACGCCGAGGCGCTATTCTCAAAACGAGAGATCCTAAGGGCCCAGATAGAAGGACGCGACCTCTCTGAGGCGGAAAAGAAAAGACTGACCAGGCGCGAGATCGATGTTCTCAGCGAGGCTGATACGATTATTTCGGTCTCAGACGCGGAGCGGGAAAGTATACTAAGCGAGAGTCCCGATAGCAGAGTCGTAGTATGGGGTCACACCCACGATTTGCAAATACCGGCGACCAGTTTTTCAGAAAGGCGAGACTTGCTGTTCGTCGGCGGGTTCACGCACGGGCATCCGCCGAATACAGATGCGGTTCTTCACTTTGCCAACAACCTGTTCCCGAAAATCCGACAAGAATTGTCTGATGTTCGTTTCATAATCGTGGGCTCCGAGCCCTCCGAAGTCATACAAGCACTCGCGTCTCAATACGTCATGGTGACCGGCTTTGTAGAAGACCTGAGTGAGTATTACCAGAAGTGCCGCCTTTTTGTTGTGCCGCTTCGCTTCGGCGCGGGGATTAACTACAAACTTACAGAAGCGATGAGCTACGGGATTCCGTCGGTTGTATCGCCTTTGGCAGCTTCAGGACTGAATATACAGGATGGGCGAGAAGCGCTGGTTGGAAATAGCGATGATGAGATCATCGCCAAAGTCATTCGGCTTTACAAGGATGAGACCTTGTGGCATTCAATCCAACAGGCTGAGAGGAAATACATAAAGCAACATTGCTCCCCCGGCGCGATGAAGAAGAGTCTGGCCGATATACTTCAGTCATCTGCTAGAGAGCACGGGAGAGTTATGGAGGTAAAGTGACGGCAGAAAACATCGATTACTCAAATGAGGAGAGCCCTGCATCAAGCTCCATCTCCTTTAGAGAGTGGCTTAGATCCCAGATTGAAAACGAAGGATACTGGTTTCATCGAATTGAGCTTGCTCCTGATCTGGTTACTCCCGGATGGTCGGATCCAAAGGTGGATAAGTTGCCGCATTACGGTTTGCCCGACGATATGACCGGAATGCGCGTGCTAGACGTCGGGTGCGCCGAGGGCTTCTTTTCGTTTGAAGCGGAGCGCCGAGGAGCCAGAGAAGTCGTCGCTATCGACTCTTTTCCAGACTCTGTTCGCAGGTTCAACATCTGTAGGAGCGCTTTACGGTCAAAAGCGGTTGCATTCCTGTGCAGCGTCTATGATCTGAACCCAAGGGCATTTGGCACTTTTGATATGGTCTGTTTCTATGGCGTGCTATACCATCTGCGAAACCCTATTATGGCTCTCGAAAGAATATTGACTGTTTGCACCGGCACGATGTTGTTGCAAACGATGACTTATGAAGTACCTGGCCAAACTGAGATTCCTCTGGCTAAGTTTCATCCTTTTGGACTAAAGAGCGGGCCGCCTGAAAATCCAATGTGGGATCCGACAGTTTTCTGGACGCCGAATGCGGAGTGCGTCAGGGCGATGGTGGCTCATGCAGGCTTTCAGAATATTGAAACCATCTCGACTGACCCAAAGATAAGCATAGTCGTCCGTTCCGAGTCTCCGACACAAGCACTTGGTCAGGCCCCCGATCAGACTAAGGCACCGTGGTGCTGAAACAAGCTAATGGTCCTTGATTAGAAGCGAGACTTAACTCCCTGGCTTAGTCAACTGGCCGTTTACTGGCGCCTCATGGATACGAGCGCTTGCTGAGAAGGCCGAAATGGAATTTACCACGTTGAAAAAAGATTACTCCGGGCAGACGAATGTCCTTGTGCGAAATATCAAGCGCCTCACGCCCATCAGTCTCAAGTTTGATTATCCATCGCGAGTAAAAGTGGGAGTATTAGTTCTAGCTTTCTTTTCTTTGCTTTCAAGCTGGGAGCTATTCACGGCTAATCGAAAGGAGTTTGATCTGAAGTCCAGTCTTCAAGGTCGTGACGGTGTAACTCTGTACGAGCAACGCTTCGTAGGTGTTAAAGCTACGTTGTCCACGCAGGGCGTTGTTGGTTATGTGAGTGATGCTCAACCCGACGGCGCCGAGTTCTATTTGACGCAATATACGCTTTCACCTCTCATCGTCGACCCAACTCAACCACATCAGTTTGTCATAGGCAACTTCGCCAATAGAACCGTCGATGTCAACAAACTAACAACTATGAGGTTGACTCAGCGTGGGGACTTCGGCAACGGCATAAAACTATTCACGGTCGACTCGAAATGATGGCTCCAATTTTATTCTCGCTTCTCGTACCTCTGTTAATGGGCCTAATTCTCGTTCTCTTGTTCTGGCCGAATCAAAGGTCGCTAACGTCGCATCTAGTGATTAAGATTTTCTTTGCTATAGGAATTGGGCTTGGAGTTTTCTCGTGCTTCTTTTTCATCTGGCTGTTGATCTTTGGCCCAGCGAGCAGCGGACTTATCCCTTCGTTGATTGCATTGCTCATTCTAATGGCTGCGATACTGATCTACAGAATCCGAAAGCTAAACCACTTTCCCGCTCTGGAAATATCGAGCGACTCGTTTCCAAAGCCCAAGTTTCACCGGATACTTGCAATACTATTTTTTGCTGCGCTCGCTTTCGGTCTTGCTTCCTTCACATTCACCTCAATCAAGAAGCCGCATGGAGATTGGGACGCATGGGCAATTTGGAATCTGCGAGCAAGATTTCTGTTCAGAGGCGGCGACCAATGGACGACCGCTTTTTCTGGCCTTCTGGAAAAATCACGCCCGGATTATCCTTTGCTCATTCCCGGAACGATAGCCGGGCTTTGGACTTCCATAGGTAACGACACCGTGCTTATACCGGTCCTGCTATCCATGCTCTTTACTCTTGCTACCGTAGGCTTAACAGTTTCCTCACTGTATGTTCTTCGGGGTAAAAGCCAGGCCTATTTGGCAGGCCTCATCTTAGTAGGCACTCCTTTTCTCATTACGCATGGAGCGTCTCAGTATGCGGATGTTCCCGTTGGTTTCTTCTTTTTAGCGACTCTCGTACTGCTGACTCTGCAAGACAAGTTGTCAAAGAACAATAACAACTTGCTTGTTCTGGCAGGAATCACAGCGGGACTTTCTGCCTGGACCAAGAATGAAGGACTCATATTCATAGCGGCAATAGCAATCAGTCGATTTATCACCATCGCTCGGGTCAATGGGTTGAAATTCTATCTCCGGCAAATGCTTGCGTTTGGCTTGGGGGTTGCGCCAACATTGATAATCTTAATTTATTTCAAAACGCGGCTCGCCCCGCGAAACTATTTGATTTCTCAAGGGTTGGAAACAACATTGCACAAACTGATGGATGTTTCCAGACACTTGCAGGTGTGGAATGCCTTCGCAAGGCAGATGACGGATTTCGGCGGCTGGGCTGTTAGCATCCCGCTTCTCTTGATTTTCTATATCCTGCTCTCAGGAATAAGGATTGAGCAAAGGGAAAAGTTAAGCACTCTCGCCTCGCTAATCACGGTAGGCTTAATGATATTGGCATACGCTTTGACATTTGTGGTGACGCCTTTTGATATTTCCTGGCAATTAGGCACTTCTCTGAGTCGGCTGCTTTTGCAACTCTGGCCGAGCCTCATATTCGTTTACTTTCTGATCGCACGCACTATTGAACAAGCTGTGGCGGAAAATGAGAGTCGGGCAGCAGAATTCTGCCCGCCATGAATTACACGGGAAGAAGGGCAGGGCCTTAGTCTGATGAGGCGGTGATGTTACAAGCTTACCGGTTCTGGTCAGACTCCCGCCGAGATTGCACAATGTTTAGCCTTATTGCTCCTGGGAATATCAAAGAAGCCTTATGAACGCATTGAGCGAGATTGCAACCGTTCCGGGCGAGAATACTCCCGGCCAGCCAAATATCGCCGTGCTCATACCCTGCTACCAGGAGGAGTTAACCATCGCTGATGTTGTCCATCAGTTCCGGGCGCAGCTGCCTTACGCAAATATTTATGTCTTCGATAACAACTCTTCTGATCGCACAGTCGAGGAAGCTCTTCGCGCGGGCGCGACAGTTCATTACGAGAAACGGCAGGGCAAAGGCTATGTAGTGCAGGCTATGTTTCAAAAAGTTGAGGCGGACATTTACGTGATGGTCGACGGTGATGGCACTTATCCCGCAAATGTCGTAAACATCTTAATCGAACCGATCAGGCGAGGCGAAGCCGATATGGTCATTGGCTCCCGCCTGCATAAAGGATCGAGCAGTCAGTTTCGCTTTCTAAATCGTCTGGGGAATCATATTTTTCTCCTATTGTTAAACTCAATGTTCGGAGTTCGGCTGACTGACCTGCTGTCAGGTTACCGCGTCTTTAGCCTGCGATTGGTGCGTAGCCTGGCGCTGTTCGGCGGCGGCTTCGAGACCGAAACCGAGGTGACGATAAAAGCTCTTCAGCGCGGGTTTTCGATTGTCGAGCTGCCTGTGAATTTGAGCCCTCGTCCAGAGGGTAGCCATTCAAAAATCCGAATGGTGCAGGACAGCCTGTGGATACTACGCACTATTATGACGCTATTCCGTGACTACAGGCCTCTCATGTTCTTCGGTGGGTTGGGGCTTCTATTAATGGCGTTGAGCCTCGTACCCGGCATCTGGGTCTTCGTAGACTATTACGAGAGCGGATATGTGCATCGCATACCATCCGCTGTGCTGGCAGTGGGCCTGGTATTGACCGGTGTCCTGTCCGTTTGTGTAGGCTTGATCTTGCACACAATCAGTCGGCGCTTCCAGGAATTGGAGTTTCAGCTTGGAACAGTTGCCGAAGACCTGCGTCAGGAGCGCAGGGCTAAGAGAAAAGCAAGTTAAGCTATAGAATCAGACGGCAGGTTTTCAATTGTTCAAATGCTTGAAATGCCCAACAGCGTACTCACAGATGACAACAAAGAAACATACTCGCGCCGCGCAGACCCGACGCCGGTCTCGGTAATAGTAGTAAATTACAATGGTGCGGAGCGCCTGGCCAGTTGTCTGGATTCACTGATCGCCGACACGTATCCGACGCAACAAATCATTGTTGTAGACAATGGTTCGACCGATGATAGCCGAGAAGTTTTAGACCACCTGGCATCGCTTCATTCGGAAGTAAATCTGCTTTGGAGCGATAGAAATCTCGGATACGCTGGTGGTGTAAACTTTGCGCTCGGCTCGGCGCATGGGGAATTCATTGCCGTGTTGAACATGGATATGACGGTGAAGGCCGGCTGGCTAGCGCCGCTGGTCGCGTTCCTCAAACAGCGCCCAGAGGTGGGAGCAGTGAACCCGCTCATAGCTCTAGCAGATGGCAAGCGCATAAATGCGGTCGGACAGGACATTCACGTTACCGGTCTTGGCTTTAATCGTTGGCTTGGCAGACCCGTTGAGGACATCGGGCACACACCCTTTCGCGTGTCTGGAATCCAAGGCGGCGCCTTTCTCATTCGTCGCACAGTGCTCGAGAGAATGGGCGGAATGGATACGACCGGCTTCCTCTATCATGAAGACGTGAATCTGTCCTGGCTATTGCGGCTTATGGGATTTGATCTCTATTGCGTTCCGGAATCGGTGGTCTATCACGATTACTTTCTTACGATGTACCCTGGAAAGCTGCACTTACTCGAGCGCAACCGTTGGGCGATGCTGCTAGCCTATTTGCACTGGTCAAGCTTGATTCTCCTGTCGCCGATCTTTCTGATCACCGAATCTCTCTTATGGGGCTACTGCCTTTTGCGAGGATGGGAATTTACGCGAGCGAAATTCGCATCGTATCGGTGGGCCTTCCGGCAGTGGTCGCAGATCAAAGAACGGCGGCGGCTGGCCGAATCCGTGCGCGTTATATCTGACTGGAAACTCTTGAGGACGCTGCGTTGGTTGTATGCTGTAGATCAGTTTCTGATTTTAGGGCGTGAGCGCGGCGATTCACGTCGGCAGCCGGCCGGCGGCCTTCCTAAAGAGGCTGTCAACGATTGGGGAAAGGTCGAATGAGCACTTTGTTGCTGGTTCGTTCTCGAAGTACACATCCGAACGAGGTTCATGAAAGCAAAGCTGCGCGATACGAAACAGGCTGAGACTCTGAATACTCGAGACGGGAAATATACTGCCCGACTCGTAGCGGTGCAGTTGGCGCGGTGGAAGAAAGTTTTGGACGTGCAGGCTCCGTATCGCTGGAACCTTCGACGTCTCAACCTTGGCTTTACACTGGATGTTGGGTGTGGCCTTGGCAGAAACCTGATCAACCTGAGAGGAAATGGAGTCGGAATAGACCACAACTCGGATTTCGTCGAAATAGCAAAATCGCACGGTCTCAGCGCATTCACCCCTAAGGAGTTTGAAGCTTCACCGTTCAACGTCCCTGATAGTTTTGACTCAATTCTATTGGCGCATGTCGTGGAACATATGACCGAGCAAGAAGCTCTAGAGCTGTTAAGCGATTATCTCTACCTATTGAAGCCAAGAGGAAGGGTCATCCTTATTGCGCCGCAGGAAGCCGGTTATCGCACAGATCCGACGCACATTGAATTTATGGACTTTGAGACTCTAAGGAGAATTGGTCGCGAGGCCGGTTTGATACCGGTAAAGGAATACTCTTTTCCGTTTCCGAGAATCTTTGGGCGCCTGTTCAGGCATAACGAGTTCGTGTCTGTTAGTGAAAAAAGTTAACACTCATCGGAACCGAAGCCGGGCATGAGCTTACGCCGAGATCATCACCATTAGGAAGATTGAGAGTTGCAGTTGCTTGGGCTACGACGCAAGGTCATCGTATGAAAACTGAAGGCACGGGCACATCGCCGTTGATTCCCCAGTTCTGGATTTTGACCGAGCCATTCGAGCTATTGATGATCCACCAGTTTCCATCTGATGGTCTCCATATTGCCAGGTCAGTCTTGCCATCGCCGTCGTAGTCTCCCGGCACAAGCTCATCTGTGCTCACGCCCCAGCCCTGGAGTCTGCCCCCTCCCGTGGAGCTGTTGATGATGTACCAGAATCCATCCGAGGGTCGCCAAACAGCCAGGTCTGTCTTCCCGTCTCCGTCATAATCTCCTGGCGCCGGCACATCGCCATTGATGCCCCAGTTCTGAATTCTCACAGATCCATTTGAGCTGTTGATTATCCACCAGTTGCCATCCGAAGGTCGCCATATCGCCAGATCAGCCTTGCCGTCTCCATCGTAGTCTCCTGGAACAACCTTATCGGTGCTCACACCCCAACCTTGGAGTCTTCCTCCTCCTGTAGAACTGTTGATGATGTACCAGAACCCATCGGACGGTCTCCATACCGCGAGATCAGCTTTGCCGTCTCCGTCGTAATCTGCTGGGACGGGTACATCTCCATTGAGGCCCCAGTTCTGAATTCTGACCGAGCCGTCGGAGCTATTGATGATCCACCAATTGCCGTCTGACGGCCTCCATATAGCCAAGTCAGTCTTGCCATCTCCGTCATAATCCGCCGGAACGAGCTTATCGGTGCTGAGGCCCCAGCCCTGGAACCTACCTCCACCGGTGGAACTATTGATGATGTACCAGAATCCATCCGATGGTCGCCAAACGGCTAGTTCGGTCTTTGTGTCACCGTCAAATTCGAATGGTGTTCTCCCGCCAGATGCTCCTGCCTGCGCCTGTGTCACCGTGAACACGTGGCCGGCGACGGTCATTGTCCCTGTGCGAACAGGACCTGTGTTGGCCTCCAGAAAGTAGGTGACTATTCCGTTGCCAATGCCGCCGCTGCCGGAGTTGATGGTGATAAAATCGTTATTTGCTACTGCTGTCCAATTGCATTCATTTGGCACAGTCACGCTGATGGTGCCGCTGCCTGCGCTAGATGCAAAAGCCCGACTCGCCGGAGAGATTGCCGACTGAAGCGACAGCATCGTCTGTGCGGAAACGTCTACTGCGTTGGCCAACTGCTCGCTACGCGCCACGCCTTCACCCTTAACCGCGACGATCGCCCAGGAATTACGAAAGCAGTAATTGCGAATCTGCGTACTTCCCAATGCTTCTAGCGCTTGATAAAAAGGCTCAATCCACGGAAAAGAGAAGTGCGTACAGGAGTTATCTTGCGTCAAGCCCGCTTCATCTCCGACTGCCAGCATCACGAGGCCTCCATTTGATAGGCCATCTAAGAAATTGGTTAGATTAGTCATCGCTGTGCCCGTGGTACGGGTACCCCAGGTATCGAAATTTTGCGGTGGATGCAGGAAGGCACCTGTGCACGGATCAATCACGACTACATTAAATCCGCGTCCTCCGCCCCCACCGCCCGACGCGGAATAGAATTCACCGTTACTCTTAAAAAACTTGGCGAACCCACACGATGTGGATGGGACGGCGCATCCTGCTGAAGTGGCCCGAAATATTGCCGTTTGAGCAATGGGCGGTTGATAGGCCGGCGCGAAGGCGTTTGTTAATGTGTTGTAGAGCATACGTGGCAGGCGATTCACATTCATAGGGTCGAGAGCAACGATTCCAAAGTACTCCTCATTCCCAAAGTTATCAGGGTGCCCGTTGCAGTTCACTTGGTCACAGCCGTCGTTCTGCTGCGAACCAGGGGGCGACACTTTCCACCATTGATCAGGTCATGGTCAAAAGTGTGAGTAATGAACAACGACACGGTAAGCTGAGAGATGGCGCTGGCTACCCCCGAGACTGTCACTGGTGATTCAACTGTAGACAGATCGGGGATCGGCAGAGTGGTATTGTTGTTGATCCTTACCGGCCCGCTGGGCGAGCCCGTCGCCATTTGGAACGGGATTATGGAGGTCCCGCCGCTGACGGTCGTTACCGTCAGTGTCAAAGCGATCGTACTTCCACATGGGAAACTAGGCGAGGTGCTCAGCTGAAATGGGGTTGTATTTGTGTCCTTTGCATTGACGGCGATGTCCGGGTAGGCAGACAGCGCCTGTGAAACGCTGACGCCGGGGGTCGTAGTCGATAGGGTTGCCGAGACTCCGGTAGCAGGGCTCGACCCGAAGTTCCTAAGAGTAAAATTCAGGTTGTTGCATTCGTTCCTGTCGATTACACCGTTTCCGTTGCCCCCAGTCGGCAGCCCAGTCCCGGCTAGTGTAAGGATAGCACCCGGTCCTACTATCGGTATCTTGGCCGAGCGGACGTTTGCGTTCTTGCGCGATGGCGCAGCTATGCTCTGGTCTCGATTATCCCCCCACGTCGTGTAGAAGAAGTTGCTGTCTGCTGCCATCATGTCGTAGTCGCCCATGTAGGTTGTGTTCACCGCTGGATCTACTCCACGCACCACTGGGAAGGATTGGTTGGTGATCAGGAAATTAGGTCCGAAAGTAATTGCCGAACCTGAAATACTGCCAATGACTCCGAACCTGTCGATCTGAGAGTTAAAAGGATCGCGTCGCCGATCATAGAAAGTAATGCACAATGAGGCGCCGTCCGGTGTTAGCGCCAAAGCCGGCATGTACTGATCGTTTATCGTTCCGTCGGTATTGACTGTAACTGGCCCGCTCCACGTCGAGCCGCCATCGGTTGACTGGGCGAACAAGATATTCGCACGATCCGACCCAGTTGTGCGGTCATTGTAGACCACGTATAGATTCCCATTTACCGGGTTTACCGCAGCTTGGGGAAAGGAGTTGGTGCGGAAGCCGCCATTCAGCCCCAGATCTCCGTTTCCGCCAACGCCCAACAGGGTCGCTACGGCTGTAATTGGTCCGAACGTCGCGCCTTGGTCAGTGGATTTACGCATCGTGATTCGGAAGGGGCTGCTATTGGCATTCCACCAGAATAGGTACACCGCGTGGTCCGGCCCGACCGTAAGAAACGTGCCCTGGCCCAAGCTATCTATCAGAGTGCCGCCGGTCGGACCCCAAGACAGCCCGTCGTCGGTGGAACGGGTAAACGTGATGCCATTCCGTTGGGCGGTATTCGAGAAGTTGCGCCACGCCGCGTATACATTTCCTTGCCCAGGTCCTGGGAAGTTATCTACCGCCAGCCATTCTTTGTCCTGGAAATCGACGCCGGCAGAAAACCCGGGCGCGGCATTGACCGGCGGTTGGAAAGTCGCCCCGTCGTCCGTCGAGCGAAAGATCAGTAAGTTCTGCCGTGTGTTGAAGGACAGAGTCGACAGAAATATAGTGGCGGTCGAGTTGCTTCGCGCAAGATTTGGATCTCCCACGTCACCGTCTGAGCCACTAGGGAGACTTCCCTTATCGGTCCATGTCGCCGCGCCATCGGTTGATCGCGAGTAGCCAGTGAACTTTCTAGCCGCGCCCAAGAAGGAGCCAGAATCATTAAATGCCGCGATCACATTCGAGCCGGACCCAATCACCAATGCGGTCTCGCTCTGAGTGTCTTGAGAGGTCACGTCCGCGTTTGGGTCGTTCACCAAAGTATTCCCGAGCGGGGAAAGTGGGTCATTCCCCACCGGCGTCCCGGGCGCTTCGGTCACCCCAGAGTTCCCAACTATCTTTTTTGAACCCTGGGTCTTTGGACGGAGTGGTTTGTTCTTGGTGTCCTTGAGATTCACTTTCTTACCAAACTTGACCTCCAAGCCGCTTCTTGCAGCGCCCGAAAGCTGGTTGAACAGCTCGTCGTTGTCGTACAACCATCTATACTCGTCATCCACTTGTGCCGACGCGCCAGGGATGCTTCGACCTATTAGTGCGAGCAAAGCCCCTGATATGATCAGTATTAAAGCGAGCACCAGTTGGCGAGATAAATGTTTCATTAGCAAAAGCCTCCACGGAGGGCGGTGCCGATAATCACGCCCACCTGCGATTGTCATCAACGAGGACTACAGAGCTGCAATTCGCAACCGGACGCAAGACCACCGATCGAGCCATCAAATTCCTGTTAACGGGGCTCATTGCGTCGATGGCGGGCGTCGCAGTACACAACTTTTTCATTTTCGATCAGATCCCAACCGGACTCTATTTTTTTGCCTTCCTCGCTTTCGCTCGGGCCGCTTCCAACGTAGCGGACTCACACAACGGTGAGGGGGAGCGGTCTGGGACCGGAAAAGGGCAGGACAGCGGCTCCCGAATCAAACGCGGCTCCGTGCCGCCACCCAGTGGCCGCAATATGGCAAACAAGAAAGACTCGATAGGCAGGCGAGCCGCTTCCTGGACTGGATACCTGACCGCTCGTTTGACATTCGCTGTGAGCGCGGCATCAGTTATTCTCGCTTCGTGGTATTCAGTGTCCCTTTTGGCTGCAGACTCACATATTATGCGCGCATCTGACCCTGCTAGCTCAGGGGAGCTGGATGCGGTCGTGTACCATGGAACCCACGCGACCAAAAGCGCAGATCCAACGCATGCCTACGACTTCATCTTTGCACGAAGTCTTGCTGTTTGCGCTGATCATCTCGAAGAAGGGCTTGATGCCGATCCTGAAGACCTGGGCGCAGCACGAAGAGTTGCGCGAGCCAGAGCACTCGAGCTCGCATACAGACACGCACGCCTCTCGCTGACCCACACCTTCGCCCCTGACTCAAGCCTTGAGCTCTTAGCATATGTGGCTTTGACTTCGGGCGATATTCCGAAGTTGAAGAGGTTTGCGTCGGAAGCGGTGGAATGGGACCCAAACTATTATGCCGCACGCTGGCTCCTGGGTGAAGCTTATCTTGCTGAAGGGGAGCGGGAGCTAGCGCGCGAGCAGGCCGAGATCGCTCTAAGTCTTAACCCCACATCGCGCGAAGCCGGCGCTTTGCTCAAGCGCGCCAGTGAGGACCAGTGTGTGCCAGACCGCCCTCCTGAAGAGGTGGTGCGGCGGTGCCGCGCGCTGACCCAGTCAGGCAACACACAGAAGGCACTCCTTAAGTTGCTTCGCACTATCGACGAGTTAAGGGATGCTCGCGAAAGGTGCCCTGATGAATTACAACCCCGATATGAAACAACACCACTTTACGAAGAGGTAATGGCCGAATGGCAAACACTCATTCGAGATGAGCCTGACGCACCGCGGCTGGAAACGATTCGTAAGAGGATCGAGGTGCTAAAGAAGAGTAACCTTTTGCGAGCCGCTGGACACTACTGAACCAATCGCAGGGCCGCGCGCGACGATGCAGCCATGGTCTCAAGGTTTTGTGATCGAAGGGAATGTGTTGACATCATTCCCGAAATCACTCCATCAGCACGTCGGTTCTCTCGACGTTGAACCGTTCCGAGAACCGTTTGGTGCTTTGATCACTCAGATGCTGGCACGGGTTTATCTGAGCTCAGACCCCACTGCTGGGTCCGGACAGAACCATTCGAGCTGTTTATGATCCACCAGTTTCCATCTGAT
The DNA here is from genome assembly GCA_038040445.1 of Acidobacteriota bacterium. Classification (NCBI taxonomy): domain Bacteria; kingdom Pseudomonadati; phylum Acidobacteriota; class Blastocatellia; genus Candidatus Onstottus; species Candidatus Onstottus frigus. Next base: position 57,334 of record JBBPIG010000029.1, read on the forward strand.
GGTCGCCATATTGCCAGGTCAGTCTTGCCATCTCCATCGTAGTCTCCAGGTACAAGCTTATCGGTGCTCACGCCCCAGCCCTGGAATCTTACTCCTCCTGTAGAGCTGTTGATGATGTACCAGAATCCATCCGATGGCCGCCATACGGCAAGGTCTGCCTTGCCATCGCCATCATAATCTCCTGGAACAGGCTTATCTCCGTTCAGTCCCCAGCTAAAGACTCTGACACTGCCGTTTGAGCTATTGATGATCCACCAATTGCCATCTGAAGGTCGCCATATCGCTAAATCAGTCTTGCCATCTCCATCGTGGTCTGCAGGAACAACCTTATCGGTGCTCACACCCCAGCCCTGGGATCTGCCTCCTCCTGTAGAACTGTTGATGATGTACCAGAACCCATCGGACGGTCTCCATACCGCGAGATCAGCTTTGCCGTCTCCATCGTAATCCGCAGGAACAGGCACGTCGCCGCTGAGCCCCCAGTTTTGGACCCTTGCAGTACCATTCGAGCTGTTTATGATGTACCAATTTCCTTCCGACGGACGCCATACAGCAAGATCGGTTTTGCCGTCTCCGTCGTAATCGGCGGGGACGAGCTTATCGGTGCTCACGCCCCAGCCCTGGAACCTGCCTCCCCCAGTCGAGCTGTTAATGATGTACCAGAAGCCATCGGACGGTCTCCACACTGCTAAATCGGTTTTTGTATCGCCGTCGAAGTCGAAGAGATTGCTGCCGAAAATGCCCTTCTGTGTTACGGTGAAAGTCTGGTTGGCAACACTCATAGTTCCCGTGCGCGTGCTTCCTGTATTGGGCGCGACCATATAGGCTACCGTGCCGTTGCCGCTGCCGCTGTTGCCAGATGATATGGTGATCCAGCTATCATTGCTTGAGGCTGTCCAAGTGCATCCAGTCGGCGCTGTTACATTGGTCGCGCCCACTCCGCCGCCGCTACCGTAGCCCGCGCTGGTCGGCGAGATACTCGCGGTACAAACCCCTGCCTGAATCACTGTGAAGGTTTGACCGGCGATGGTCATAGTACCTGTACGCATCACTCCCGTATTAGCTGCTACATTGTAGAATACCGACCCATTGCAGCAGTTGGAACTGAAAGTGATGGTGATCCAACTAGCGTTGCTGGTAGACGTCCACGCGCAATTGGCTCCCCTATTCACGAACACGTTGCCGCTGCTACTGGCGGAGGAGAACGATTGACTCATTGGAGATAGAGTTGTCGCCGGATTGGTAGCAGTAGTTGTCGCCATCGCAGAGTTATCGCTGGTATCGGGATCAGTGGCCGAAGACTCTACTGTGGCAGTATTGGTGATCATCACACTGCTAGGAATTGAACAGCTAACTATCGCACCGATCGTCATGTTCACGGATGCGTCAACATCCAGGGAGTTGAAAGTAAAGGTAACATTGTTACCGGCATGGTTGCAGGAACCAAATGACGAACTACAGAAATTGAATATTGTCGATGACGGAAGGTCGTCGCTCACTATGACTGATGAAGCCGGCTCAGGGCCCATGTTAGTGACCGTAATGTTATAGCTAATATTCGAGCCTGCTACGCCCGAGTCTGGCGCAGTCATAGTGATCGTAAGGTTAGACGCGAGACTCGGCGTGACGACGAGTTTAGTGATGAACGCATCGGGGCTGAAACCAACTAAACCGTCTTGGAAGACTTCGGGGGTTGCCGGAAAATTCTGTGACTGAGTCGTTCCAGTGACGTAGGCGCTACCGGGCGAGTCGACAGCGATGCCGAGCCCTTGATCGAAGCTAGAGCCACCGAGATATGTGGAGTAAACGAAAGCCGTTGCGTCCGCATTCAGCTTTGTTATGAATGCATCAGTACTAAAGCTGCTGATGGTCTGGAAGACGCCAGCCGTTGTAGGAAAGTTACCCGAGCTGGTCTGACCTGTCACGTAGGCATTGCCCGAACTATCAATGGCGATCGCAGAGGCCGCGTCAAAAGAGCTTCCTCCGAGAAGTGTTGAGTAAACCAGCGCTGTGCCTGCCGCATTTAACTTTGTGACGAAGGCGTCGGTGCTGCCGGCGGCGGCGCCGGAATAAATAATAGTCGCATTGATAGGATCGATAGCGAGTGTGTTGACAAACGCACCGGCCAAACCATTGTTCACGGGGCTCCACGCGCTTCCGCCGTTGGTAGATTTGAACACACCGTTTCCTGTACCGGCATAGATGGTGGATGAGTCCGCCGGGGAAATAACCAGAACATTCACAGATCTGTTAGTGAGGCCCGTGTTGATGCCGCTCCAAGTCGTGCCGCCATCAGTGCTCTTAAGCGCACCATTATCTGTGGCTGCATATAAAGTAGAAGGGATTAATGGGTCGATAACCAGGCTTGTAATATTGGTATTGGTCAAACCGGTGACGTTCCAGTTACTGCCGCCGTTCGTGCTCTTGTAAACGCCGCCGAAACTGAGGCCCACGTAAATGTTGGACGTGGTAGTAGGATCTATGGCCAGCACATTGATAAAAAGGCCCTGATTCAGACCGACATTGGCGCTCGTCCAACTGGCGCCGCCATTGGTGGTCTTAAAGACACCCTGGTCTGTGCCTGCATAGATAACGGAGTGATTCGCAGGATCGATATTCAAAGCATTTACGGTCATGCCGTTCTCGCCAGTGTTTATGGCTTTCCATGTGCTCCCGCCATTTGTGCTCCGGAAAACGCCGCGATTGGTGGTGCCGAGATAAAGGAGTGATGAGCTCGCGGAATCAACCGTGACGGTCCTGATTTGGAGGTCAGTCAAGCCAGAGTTGATGGCGCTCCAGTTATCGCCTCCGTTCGTGCTTTTGAAAATGCCGCTGCCTGCTGTGCCTGCAAAAACAGTTGTTGGATTCGAAGGATCGACAGCCAGCGAGGTGATTGTCCAGTTAGTTAGGCCGGTGTTAATTGCCCTCCAACTGGCTCCGCTGTTGGTCGTCTTTGCCGCTCCCCCATTACCAACGCGCACCACGCCGGTCGTTGTCGGGAAACTGCTCGAGGTCGTAGACCCCGTTATGTAAACCTCGCCTGAAGCTGTCTGAGCGATGCTGAAGCCGGTCTCATCACCGCTGCCGCCGAGGTATGTAGAATAAAGCAGAGCCGTGCCTGTGTTGTTGATCCTCGTAATGAAACTATCAGAGGAGCCACCGAACGTGGCCTGGTAAGCGCCCACACTTACGGGGAAGTTAGTCGAAAAAGTAACGCCCGCGACTACAGCGTTACCGGATGTATCTATAGCGATGCCGTTGGCCCCATCGGAGTTTGATCCCCCGAGATATGTAGAATAAGCGAGAGCCGTGCCGGCGCTGTTAAGCTTGGTGACAAAGGCATCACTGCTGAATCCGTTAAGACTAGTCTGGTAAGCGCCGGCAGTTGTCGGAAAGGTGGTCGAATTCGTGAGGCCAGCAATAAAAGCGTTGCCGGATGGATCTATAGCAATGCTATTCCCCTGGTCGCCGCCCGATCCTCCAAGATATGTAGAATAGACCAGAGCTGTGCCTGTGCTATTGAGCTTGGTGACGAAGGCATCATTGGCGAATGAACTGCTCAACGCAACCTGGAAAGCGCCGGGCGTCGTCGGGTAGTCGCTCGAACTCGTAAAGCCTGTGACAAAGGCATTGCCTGTAGAATCCACGGCGATGCTATTGCCATTATCATCCGAAGCCCCGCCTAGATATGTCGAATAGATGAGCGCTGTTCCATCAGCATTCATTTTTGTTACGAATACATCACTACCGTTTCTATATGTCGTGCTAAAGGCATCTATTGTCGTTGGAAAGTTGAATGAGAAGGTCCTGCCTGTCACATAGGCGTTGCCGCCGGAATCCACGGCGATGGCCCTACCATCGTCCGTGCTGTTGCCGCCCAGGAATGTAGAGTAGCTAAGCACAGGGTCGATTACTAAAGCCTTACTCCTGTCGTATTCAGCAATTTCAAAGCCGACTTGATGTTTACCCTTGAGCGCGTAACGACCCGCGATGGCCTGCCTTATTCCGTCTATTTCTTGATAGACCGATGGCTTGTGCATACTAATATCGGCGCTCGCCGTGTGCAACACCAAATCGCCTTTGGCGTCCACCCAAATCCTCAGAGCGCCTTCAAACGCCATCTTGATAAGTTTCGGATCGGCCCCGGGAGCTACCGCAAAATCATATTCGAGTTGGCGATGGTTGCCGTAGTAGACGAGATCCACTCCCGGATATATGTCCTGATACTGCGCCCTTGCATAAGTAGGTATGTTGCGGCGCCATTTATTAGTGTCTTTTCCTACCAGGTAGTTGCTAAAACCGGGTAGTTGATCGACTCCTTTGATGCTCGATTTGGGATTTGCGCCAAGCATCCTAACCCGAAGCACGCTCGCCGCCGCGCGGTGTCCTCGTTCCCTTGTGTTCTTCGTTGCAGACCTACGCGACGTACGCTTTTTTTGCGCCAGGGCCAATACAGCTTCCCGGGAGGTTAAGAAAAGAGCAGCCCCGCTGCCGCGAGACATAAATTTGACCTGAGGATCGGTCTGCCCATAGTTGGGTTCAAACCCCAATGGCAGTCTGGCATATGATTCGTTGATCCTCATTTGAGCCTTTTGGTTGAGTTCGACTCCGCGCGACGTGTTGCGCAGATCCGGCGGGTCGGTCAGGCCCGAATGGCTTGCTTCCACCGCATGCTGTTCAAACACTGCCGCGCTCGGATGGCTGCCCGGCGAGGCGATGAAAGTTGTGAGACTAAGTGACGCCGCAATTATGACGGCCAAATCCTTGACGCAGGTTTTCGAGTATTTCATTGGTGCCCCACGGTGGCGGTTCATTGGTACCTTGGCACAAACCGCTCCCTATCTAATAAACAAGTGCCGCCTGATATTTACGGCAAGCAGAAGTTTTGACTCGGCGACTCCTGTCAGATCATCTTCTATCGAACTTGAAAATGAGCGGCCAGAGTTACTGTGAGAGGATTCCAAGCTCGTCAGACCTTCCCCAAACTGACAAAAAGACCTGTCGCCGAGTTTTCGCGATCGCTCCAAACAACTGGATCACGTTCAATTCAATTTGCGTCCTTCAGAAAAGTATACCCTGGGAAGGGCCAGAGCGGTGCATCGTATGCGAGGTCAATAGGACTGTCAAGGGGACTCTCGCCAGCCTCAATCTCGCCGAGCACCCGTAAGGATGACGCCCTCTATTGTTCGGCGCCGATGCCGAGAATGCGGAGGCCGGCGCGTGGCCAACCCAATCATAGCCGGGAACAGTGGTAGAACATTAAGTTGTCCGACCATTTACGACAGTACTACATCATCTAATGAAAACTGAAGGCAGAGGCACATCGCTACTCAGACCCCAGTTCTGTATTTTGACCGTGCCGGTCGAGCTGTTAATGATCCACCAGTTTCCATCTGATGGTCGCCATATTGCCACGTCAGTCTTGCCGTCGCCATCGTAGTCTCCCGGTACAAGCTTATCAGTGCTCAGGCCCCAGCCCTGAAACCTTCCTCCGCCCGTTGAGCTGTTTATGATGTACCAGATTCCATCCGATGGACGCCAAACAGCCAGGTCTGTCCTCCCGTCTCCGTCATAATCTCCTGGAACAGGCACATCTCCATTGAGCCCCCAGTTCTGAACTTTCACGGATCCATTTGAGCTGTTGATTATCCACCAGTTTCCATCTGAAGGTCGCCATATTGCCAAATCAGTCTTGCCATCGCCATCGTAGTCTCCCGGAACCAGCTTATCGGTGCTCACACCCCAGCCCTGGAATCTTCCTCCTCCTGTAGAACTGTTGATGATGTACCAGAATCCATCCGATGGTCGCCACACAGCCAAGTCTATCTTACCGTCTCCGTCGTAATCTGCCGGGACGGGTACATCTCCATTGAGGCCCCAGTTCTGGAGTCTCAATGAACTGTCGGAGCTATTTATGATCCACCAATTGCCGTCTGATGGTCGCCATATTGCTAGATCGGTGTTGCCGTCGCCATCGTAGTCACCGGGAACAAGCTCATCGGTGCTGAGGCCCCAGCCTTGGAATCTGCCACCTCCAGTAGAACTGTTGATGATGTTCCAAAATCCATCTAATGGTCGCCATACTGCTATGTCCGTCCTGCTATCTCCATCGAAGTCATATAGGTTTCCCTTGGCGGTCTGCGAGACTATGAAAGTTTCGCCGGCTATGGTTATCGTGCCGGTGCGAGATCCTCCGGGGTTAGCCGCCACGGAATAGTTGACCGCTCCGGTGCCTGTCCCGGCGCTTCCGGCCGTGATGGTGATGAAGCTAGCGTTGCTTATAGCAGTCCAACTGCAGTTCTCGGGCGCAGTGACGACCGTGCTTGCAGGTCCTCCGCGTGCGTTGAAAACTCGACTCGATGGCGAAACAAAAAAGGAACAGGGTGAATCGGGATTAACAATCCGGTGAACTGTGCCTCCAAGCCCGACGACGTAAATCTCACCAGCTTCGTCTTCGCCAAACGACGATATAGTGAGAGCCGTATCGAGCAACACACTCTGGGAGCCGTTCTGCAGCACGAATATCTCGCCCGTACAAAGGTCACCATACACATAGGCTCCGCTCGGCAGTGTCCCGATGGGCCCGCGGTATACATATCCGCCAACTATTGAACAGCCTACTGCGTGCCCGTATTCGGCTATCGGGAAAACAAAACCGCTCCCGCTGCACAGAGGAGGGTCAATATTGGTACAGTGGTTGCCCTCAAACACGCGCCAGCCAAAATTGCCTCCTCGAGTGACAATATCGATCTCTTCGAATGCATTCTGTCCGACGTCTGCAACGTAGAGTTGGCCCGTATTCCGGTCGAACGAAAAGCGCCACGGGTTCCGCAGCCCGTAAGCAAAGATCTCGTCGCGACCGGGAGTGGGGCCGAAGAATGGATTGTCTGAGGGTGATGAATAGGGCACCGAACCATTCGGATGATCGATGTCTATCCGAAGTATCTTGCCTAAAAGCTCGTCGATATTCTGCGCGCGGTTGCCGGGATCGTTGCCCGATCCTCCATCGCCCATCGCCACGTAAAGAAAACCATCGGCCCCGAATTCAATCATGCCGCCGTTGTGATTTGCGAAAGGCTGAGCGATCGTAAGAATCACGGTCTCTTCCGTGTCTGCTATGTTCGGATTACTCTGCGATACGTGATACTCGGCAATCACAGTCGCGCCATCAGGCTGACGGGTGTAGTCGACGAACAAACGGCCATTGATTCCGAACCGCGGATGAAAGGCGAGACCTAGCAGACCTTGCTCCCCACCAAACAAGACTTTTGATGTGATGTCCAGGAACACTGTGGGCGAGTTCTGTCCCGGCTGGAGCATCGTGATCCTGCCGGGCTGTTCCACTATTAAGAGCCGATTACTGCCGTCGTGTGCATTCGTCACATAAAGCGGGGAGGACAGGCCTGTCGTAACTACTGGCTGAAGTTGAATAGTTGTCAGCGGCGTTGAAGCAAGCGACGCAGTCGATCGATCTGGGCTCTCCATTAGAGAGATTAGTATCAAAAAGATGGTAGATGAATGCGCAAGCCATCGGACTTTTCTAATCCCTGGTTTAGCCATTCTAACTCTCCTCCGGTGTCATTAGGTTGGGGGCAACCGACCAGTCTACGAAGGCGGGGCGACCAGAAGCGTTCGTTTTGCGATTCTATCTTTCAAGTCAGTCCCCGTTCCCACGCAGTGTTCAGTTTCGTTGCCGAGGACTTGGCTTGTTCCAATGCGATTGTACCAAAGAAGCATCGAAAGTACAGAAAAAGCGTTTCGACTCTGGCTATCGAGGTCAAACAATCAAGAGGAAACCCCTTGCGAGAACCAAGCTCGCTAGAGAAGGCGGCCAAAGGCATCAACGTTGTGCCTACCGTCAACTCCGAAGGCAACGCCGAGTGCTACTTACTGCTGTTTTTGAAAAGATCGGACGCGTAAAGGAGAGCTCGAAATGAATTATCGCGCAGTCTCGCCGGAGAGTCTTTAGCAGATTAGAAGGTCTATTCTTTGATGCCGATGCCGATGATGCTGAGGCCGGTCCAAGGCCATATGTGATCAATGCCTCTCAGGATTGGCATCATCGTGTCTATTATTTTGAGTTGCACGCGAGAAAATCTTCTTCGGCGCAGCAGCTTGCCGTTAAGCCACCAGCCCGGGACAGAAAAACGGTTGAAGTCGAATATCCTCTCAATGCGAAACCCGGTGGTGGTGAGTGCCTGCTCTAGCCCGGCGACTGTGTACCGCTCGCGGTGTTCCAGCGCCTCGTCTAGCGTGCCGTACAGCGCGGGGTGGTGCGGAACTAGTATGATTGCTCGCCCGCCCGGTTCAAGCGCAGACCACAGATTACTTAACGCCTGCCGCTCATCGGGCAGGTGCTCAAGCACGTTGAGCATCACCACCGTATCGAACTGACCTTCCAAGCCGGCGAAGTGTTCTCGGTTCCCAGCATCAATATGCATCACCCGCAGATAAGGCTTGCCGATAGAATACGAACGCAGGTAGTGCAGATAGTTAGGATTTATGTCCGAGGCAACGTATAACTCGCGAGGAATGAATTGGTTTGTCAGATTCCCGATGCCGGCGCCTATTTCCAACACTCGATCGCCAATATGCGGGCGCAATACATCGGCCGTGTACATATTAAATCGCCGCGCCCGCTCAAGCTTTATGAGTATGTGCGATCCGTATTGGTCTTCCTTATAAAGATCATCTATTAGCCAAAAACGGATCATCGCAAGAAGAGCGAGTATGCCGTCGCGGGCGCGAATCTTCTTTCCTTCTTCGTAGCTTCGCGGCAAGTAGCGAATTGGCGCTTCAAAGATGCGGGCGCGGCGCTTCGCTAGCTTGAACACGATTTCTACTTCGAAACGAAAGTCACTGCTACGCAGAGGGATGGATTTTAACAGTGTCGCGTTCACCGCCTTGTAGCAAGTCTCTATGTCGGTCAGCGTAAGATCAGTGAACCAGTTACCTAGGGTCGTCAGCCACTTGTTAAGCATAGTATGCCGATACATCAAGGCTCGGCGATAGGGTGCCGAGAGGTAGCGCGAACCGAATACAGCATCAGCGCCCTCTTTAGCGAACGGCACGAGCAAAGATGGAATATCCGCAGGATTATATTCAAGATCGGCGTCGTGGATGATGATGATGTCGCCCGTCGCTTCCTGGATTGCAGTGCGAATCGCAGCGCCTTTGCCTTGATTGCGCCCGTGGCGAAGCAAGGTAATGCGGTCGTCTTCATTGGCCATCCGTTCCAGAATCTCGCGCGTGCCGTCGGTGCTGCAATCGTCCACTACAATCAGTTCGAGATTGCTGATAACCTCGTGTCCCAGCGCCAGCACGCGGCGCAAGCTCGCCTCGACCACGTGACGCTCGTTGTACACGGGCACCAAAACACTCAGCCGAAATGAGGTTGCAATGGTGTCCTCATATATTGGCAATTGATAAAGGAGCGAATCGGTAGCTTTCATCTTAGATTAAGTTCAACTTCTCGCCCTGGTTTACGACCTTAGCGCAATCATCGAAGTACACTAACCCCCTCCGGTGAAGACCTGGTCAATTCTCTTGCTTGTAATCGAATCAAGCCCGCAAACCCATACGCTTATATAAAAGCGTGGTGGGGTACTAAAGGAGTTCGTATTCTATTAGCATGAATAATGCGTTGTCTAGATGGAGATGAGATGGAGATGGGATGCTGCCTAAACCCGAACTAGGGCCGTAGCTCAAGTATTGGCAGTTCTAAAGTTTAATTCTGAACAGCGAATGGGGTTCGAGTCGTCGTCGGACTTTGACGCTGATTCGATCCTTCTGGGTTTAACTAGTGGGATCATCGCAGCATTGTGGAGGGAGGCTTTACTCGGAATCCGGCGTCCAAAGAGTTTCGAGCGCGTGATAATGACCCCGTTCCACCAGTCAAACGGCTGATGAGCTTATTCCGCGACGTCGCGCTTGTCACCGACGGCCGCTTCTCGGGTGCGACGCGGGCTGCGTTTTCCTGCAGAGGCTGCTACCGACGAACGGGCCGCATCGGCCGAGCAGGTATACAAAGCTTTAAGCTACATCAGCGTCCGCTTCGGACTATGGAACTCCGGGCACTGGCTTATCTGCGGTCATGCCCCATTGCTTTGTTGTCACAGAGCCATTCGAACTGTTTATGATCCACCAGTTGCCATCTGACGGACGCCATACTGCCAGGTCGGACTTTCCGTCTCCGTCATAATCTGCCGGCACCAGAACATCAGTGACGAGGCCCCAACCTTGGAATCTGCCGCCGCCAGTGGAACTGTTGATGATGTACCAGAATCCGTCCGAGGGACGCCATACTGCAAGATCAGCGTTGCCGTCTCCATCATAATCTGAGGGCACTGGCTGGTCTCCGCTCGCGCCCCATTGCTTTGTAGTAACAGAGCCATTCGAACTGTTTATGATCCACCAGGTCCCGGTTGATGGACGCCATATGCCCAAGTCGGTCTTTCCGTCTCCATTGTAGTCTGCCGGCACCGGAATATCGGTACTGACACCCCAGCCTTGGGATCTGCCTCCACCAGTCGAGCTATCGATGATGTACCAAAACCCGTTTGATGGTCGCCATACTGCTAAGTCTGTCTTTCCCTCTCCATCGTAATCTCCTGGCACTGGCTTATCTCCAGCCAGGCCCCATTGCTGGGATTTGACAGCGCCATCGGAGCTGTTGATGATCCACCAAACTCCAGTGGAAGGACGCCATATCGCCAGATCAGACTTTCCATCGCCGTCGTAATCGCCTGGCACGGGTATGTCGTTGCTCTCGCCCCAGCCTTGAATTCTACCTCCGCCGGTCGAGCTATTGATTATGTACCAGAATCCGTCTGAGGGTCGCCATACGGAAACATCGACCTTTTTGTCCGCGTCGAAATCGCAAAGTGATTTCGCTAAAGACACGTTAACCGAAACGTTTGTCGACATAGCTCCAAAATAGCCCACGCCATCTTGAGCCATTTGCCACTGAAAATTGTAGGCTGCGAGAGTTGTAGGAGCGTTGACGTTGAAAGCGAAGGTGACATCGGAGCCTGGGGCAACAGACGAACCAAGATCGACTCTATTCAAAGACCAGGTATAGTTGCCTTGCGAATTCTGCGAGCCGAGATAGTAACTGCCCGCAGCCCAGGTGCTAGTGCCGCTGTTCCGCATTGTGACGGAAACGCTGTAAGTCCGACCTGCGCCCATCGATGTAGGCACCGTCTGCGAAAGGAAGACCGCGTTGTTTGTGGGAGGAGGTGCGCTTCCCACTTGAATCGCTACGTTTGTCGACATCTGTCCAAAGAATCCCGTCCCATCATTCTTGTATAGCTGCCATTGGAAGTTGTGTGTGCCGGATACCGACGGCGCCGTGGCGGTGAAAGTGAGGTCAAGCTGTTGGCCGGGACCGATAGAGAGGTTGACTAACGAGACCCCGTTGCCGCCCCAGCTTGAGTTGAGCGCCGGGTTCTGCGAAGCCAGGTAGAATACCGAACCTCCCCATGTCTCGGTGCCCGTGTTTAAGAACTTCATGTTTACGCTCATTGACTGACCGGGTGTTGCAGTCGTGGGCGTCGTCTGCGAAACGAACTGTGAGGCAAGCGGAACGCCAGCCACCACTACGGCAATTGACAAGGCCTTCTGCGCCGTAGCCGGCACGGCGTCAGTCACCTTGACGGTGAAATTGTAGGTTCCAACTGTAGTGGGGTTGCCGCTGATGACTCCTCCACTGCTCAGGCCCAGGCCCGGCGGTAACGAGCCCAGACCGGCAACCAGGCTCCAGCCATAGGGCAACGTCCCCCCAGATCCCGTGAGCGTTTGCGAATACGAGGTTCCGACCGTGCCGCCGGGCAGTGAAGAAGTCACAACCGCCAACGGGCCTGGTCCGCTCGATCCGGGATAGAGGAAAGCAGCGCCGTTGGAGTCGTCCGATCGGAGTGACGCGCATCGGCCGTCGAAGTGTGCGAACGCGGCCATCGTCGCGGTTGAATCGGCCGAGTGTCCAAACCCCAGCGCGTGGCCGATCTCATGGGTGGCGACTTCACGAAGGTTGCAGGCATTGCTGAAGTAACAACTCGCCCAAGGATTAAAAGACACGAATCCCTGGGTTATTTGGCCGAATGTTATACCTCCGAGGACCCTGGTCTGAGAACCACCTCCACTCCATCCTCCGATCGCCAGTATGTTGGCGCAACCAGATGTGGCCTGGTTCATCCCGTCGCAATTGTTGGAGACGAGGTTTATGGCGGGAGTGCCGGTTTGCGTGTAGCAACTGTCGAGATTACCGGAAGGGGTCAAATTCAAAGAGCAGCCCGGCACACCTGACCAGGCGCCTGCAGCGGCCGCCATATCGGCGGCGTTAAGTACAACTGCCGGTGATCCAGGATTAGGATTGATCGTATAGGGAACAGGCTGACCGGAATCGGGCTGAAACCATCGTCTGTTCCCCAGAAATGTGTACTCCGGCTGCAACTGATGCTTAGAGCCGACGAAGCCGGGCGGCGAGGCCAGCACGGGAGTGTTCTTGAAGTAAGCTTCCTCAAAAGCCTGCGAACGTTCCAGATTGACCGCGAGTTTGGTTCGCACCATTTCAGCGTAAGCTAAGAGCTCCATGCGGTCGGTGGTATCACCCTGCGGCTGGCCTTGAGGGGCCCCTATCACAGTTACGTTTTCGCCGCCGGTATCCCGCACCGCAAATCTATTACCGGTCGTGTCGTCTATCACAAGAGAGAACTTGCCGAGAAATAATTGATAAGTGCGTAAGCTCCCATCATCGCGAGTGCTCAGATAGAGCAAAACTTTTTCGCCACGCTTAAACTGAGGACTACCGTAGACGACGCTGACGCGATCGCCGACAACGCCCCCGAGTTCTTTGATAGTGATTCTCCGCTCGGCTATCTGCCCTTTGATAACCTCACTGACCCGAACTGTTATGTAGGTGTAAATGCGATCTTCCTGCTCGTCAAGGGAACTCTGGATCTCGACAACTTTGCCGGTGACGATCGCCCTCGCCCCAACGATCATGTCGTCGTCGAGCGGGCGAATCACTGTAGTCGCCAGCGCAGACTGCGCCGACCACAACAGACATATAGATAGAATTATAGCTTTGAACGAAACTCGATTCAGAACGCGTTCCATACTTGCCTCCACCAGAAGGTTCGCGGGCGCTCGCCTTCAGTTAAACTCACAAGCTTGGACAGTAGTTAGGACTTGACGCGTTCCCACAGCTAGGCAGGGCTCGAAGATCACGGTAGAAAAGGGAGCCAACTGGCCAGCGTCGCCTCTTGTCACAGACAGTCGCTGCTTGATCTTGGATACCTATTTGTCAACCTGCAAGGGGCTTGCCCGAAAAATGCGCCAGGCACGTTAAATCGGACTTCAGGTCTAAAGCTCAGTGAGGGTTGAACCAGCTCAACCGGGTCAATACCTTCACAACACTCTGAGGGGCTTAGCGAGCTTCAGTAGCGGCATTCAAACATAGCACCGTACCATTGTCAACACTTTTGAATAGGACCACACTCTTGATTTGGGATGTGCGTTCATCTGTTAAAGACGCGTAAGTAAGGTCGGTCCCTGCGCGGCATCAAAAACATCGAGACAATATGTCCGCAATGCGTTCGGCCGCGTGCCCGTCACCGAACGGATTCTCGACCGCCGACATACTTGTGTATTCCGCTGCGTCCGTCAGCAGACGCGCAGCAGCATCCACAATCGCCGTAGTTTCCGTGCCAACCATCCTTCCCGCATTCGCTTCGATCAGTTCCGGGCGCTCTGTTACTTCTCGGAGCACAAGCACGGGTTTGCGAAACGACGGAGCCTCTTCCTGTACGCCACCCGAATCCGTCAAAATCAGGTAGCAGCGCTTCATCAGCCTCAACATATCAGCATAAGAGAGAGGATCGACAAGGTGAATTCTGTCGTTATCGCCCAGTTCCTCTCGCACCACCGCCGCTACGTTGGGATTCAAGTGTACTGGATAAACCACCTCAAGATCGGCGAAGCTGCTCGTGAGAATCTTCAGGGCATTGCAGATTGAACGCAGTGGCTGCCCGTGATTTTCCCTGCGATGCGCAGTGACAAGCAGCACACGGTTGCCATTGCGATCCAAGCCCGCCAGGCTGTGATCGTCAAAACTCGCTCCAGGAGAAATAGAGTTGAGAGCGTCAACTATTGTGTTTCCGGTGATGAAGATGTTCTCCTCGGGCACTCCTTCTCGCAACAGGTTAAGACGCGCGCGCGGGGTCGGTGCAAAGTGCATAGTGGCGAGACAGCTCGCGAGCCGGCGATTAATCTCCTCTGGGAACGGCTGATACCGATCGAACGATCTCAAGCCAGCCTCGACGTGTCCCACTCGAATGCCCTTATAAAACGCCGCCAGAGCCGCCGTCATCACGGTTGTCGTATCGCCCTGAACCAGAACGGCGTCCGGCTTAACCTCCGAAAACAGGTTTGAAAGCGCTAGCAGTGAGCGCGAGGCAAACCCGGCAAGATCCTGGTTCGGCTCCATCAGTCCCAGATCGATGTCTGGCTCGATTGCGAACGCTTCAAGAACCTGGTCAAGCATCTGGCGGTGCTGCGCCGTGGTGACGATCGTGTGCTCGAAGATGGACTTGCGTCGCTCAATCTCACGAATGACCGGCGCCATCTTGATGACTTCAGGACGTGTCCCCACAATCGTGACAATCTTGCGTCGCATCATCTTCTCTTACGAGCCTGCCGGTCCTGAGTTATTCATTGCGCCGCCGTGCCTGGCATCGGCCCTCCTTACAGACAACTGCTTATGTTCTCCGATGTTTGTTCCAACACTGAACACGCCAGGCCCATCGCGAACGACTCGTCCGAAGCTCAGCGACGCCCGAACCATTCAAACTTGATCAGGCTCCGCGACACCTTGAGGGTTAGCGAGCTTCAGTAGCGGGACTCAACCATAGCATCATACCGTTGTCAACGCTACGAAAGGAGCGCGCTATTAAGGGGCAGCTCAGGAGTGAGTGAGTATTCTCTCCCTGTCGACCGTCTGCCAGGCGCGCCGTGAATTCGGATGCATATGTGAAGCAGGCTGATAGGCCCTTGAGAATTGGGATCTCATGGAATTGCAATTCCAAAATTCCGAGGGTTATCATCTGACTTGAGCAAGTCGGCCATACAAACGGGGGTGGCGAGGACAAGGTTCACTGCGGCTCGACGAAACGCAGTTTGTGCTCGCCGTTTTGTTGAATGATCTCCACAAACGCGCTGAAACCCTTCAAAAGTTAGAAGGAGTACATCGTGCTCGGCTCAATCGTATTCGCAGGAATAGCGCCGCATCCGCCACTTCTCGTGCCCGAAGTCGGCGGCAGGCGAATCGAGCAGGTGGCCGAGTCACAACGCGCCCTGCGGGAGTTCTCCCGCCGACTCATACAAGCCCGGCCTGAGACCGTCGTCGTTATCTCTCCACATTCGCCGCTCGACGCTCGCGCGTTTACTGCGCGTTCTACTGCGGCCCTCATTGGTGACTTCCGTGAGTTTTCTGCGCCCGCGGTCAAGCTGACCTTTCCAAATGACCTCGAGATGCTTGGCGCAATTAAACACGCGGCGTCGGTCGAAGGCGTCGAGTTGCGCGAGCTTGTTGGAGACTATCCGCTCGATCACGGAGCGCTTGTGCCTTTGTATTATCTCCACGAAGCAGGTTGGCGCGGGCGAACAGTCGTCATCGGCTTCACGCTTCAATCGAACGACGAGCATCTGGCATTCGGGCGCGCGATCGCCGGGGCCGCCGGCGCGATCAATCGACGCGTAGCTCTGGTCGCAAGCGGAGACCTTAGCCATCGTTTGGTTGTAGACGGGCCATACGAGTACGAGCCGACTGCACACTTGTTTGATGAGCAGATCGTCAGCGCAATCGCGCGTGGCGATGCCAATGGTGTAATCGACGTCGATCCCGATCTGAGGAACCGAGCCGGCGAATGTGGATACAGGTCTATCGTGATCGCACTCGGGACCGTAGGTCAGCACCTGCGCGATCATGAAGTTCTGAGCTACGAGGGCCCATTCGGCGTCGGCTACATGGTCGCAGTGCTCGCCGACGCGAACCGAACCGATGAGTGATCCGTGATCGCGAAACGTGATTCGTAGTGCGTGATTCGTGACCCCGTTTCATTTCGTCGCCCTGACACATCAGGGGTGCTATGAGCAAAAAGACAATGAACCGCCCGCCCAATGACATATTACCGCAAGAACTCGCAAGGATGGCGATCGAGACATTCGTAAGTTATGGAACCGTCATCGAGCCGCCCGTTGACCCTTGCGGCGTGCTTGCGACGCGAGCTGGCGCGTTCGTTACGCTGAGGTCCTCAGAAGGTCAACTGCGAGGGTGCATCGGAACCATCGAACCCGCGCACTCGAACGTCGCCGAAGAGATAGTTCATAACGCAATCAGCGCGGCGACGCGCGATCCTCGGTTTCCCCCGATATCAACAACTGAACTGTCTCACTTGAGATATGGCGTGGACGTACTCTCGACGCCCGAACCAGCGCGCGGACCGGATGACCTTGATCATTTAGTCTATGGGGTCATCATAGAGACTTTGGACGGATTGCGCCGCGGCCTCTTGCTCCCTCGAATTCACGGCATAGATTCGGTAGAAGAGCAGTGGCTTGCTGTGCATTCTAAAGCCGGAATCAGACCGGGCACTCCGGTTCGCACCGAGCGATTCTCCATCACGCGCTTCGGAGGAGAAGACTGACCGCCCGCCAGGTGAGTCCCTGAATCGTCGGTCAGACTATTGAATTGACACCGCAACGGTTTAACGAGTATTTTATTGCCCGGAATACGATAGCCCTTCGTCAGCAGGCTCAGGAAGAGCAAAGCCCCTGATTTCGATGCGGCACCCGAAGTACCGATTTGGTATTGACCTACTTCGATAATCCGCAAGGTCACATTCAGACGCGGCTCCCACTCGTCAGTGACTCTTAAGCGATGCCCCCCTTTTAACGGAGGCTGCATGTCGACATACATGAAAGCCGGCACGAGGTTGCTGGCGCTCTACCTGGTGTTCTTCTGCGCCGCTAGCGCTCAAGCGTCCACTTTTACTATCCCCACCGATGACGATCTGATAATCGGGGCGCGGGCAATTGTACGGGGAAAGGTCCTCTCCGTAAGCTGTCAAGCTGACGATCAAACGGGTCGCATCTTCACCTACGTGCGGCTGCGCGTCCGGGAGGTGCTCAAAGGACAAGTGTCCGAGCGCGAGATCGTACTGAAGGAAAACGGCGGGCAAGCAGGCAATCGGGGGAGCATCGTTTTCGGCACGCCCGGGTTCGAGAAGGGCGAGAACGTCCTGCTTTACCTCGATACATGGCGCGACGGGAGTCTGCGGGTCTACCAGATGTTTCTGGGCAAGTTCTCCATCATCGACGACGCCGCAACCGGCAAACAAATCGTTGTTCGCGCCTCTCCCGACAAAAACACATCGGTACTACAAAGCGGATCTCATACGGCTGGCGGCGTAGCCACGAGCCGGATGGAATTGTCAGCTTATCGCGAGATGGTGAAGAGGCGGCTAAAGGCGAATCGAGAACGATCTGAGAATTTTGACGGGACTCATTACAGAAACACTCCAATGCTCGCCGCGCCCTCCGAGTATAACCACGGCAGTGCCGGCGAGCTCGAGCCGCAGTTCACTTTCATAACGTCACCGCCGCCGCGATGGTTTGAGCCCGATCTCGGCCAGCCCGTTGTTTTTATGGTTAACCCCGATGGAGCGCCAAGTCCGCTGATAATGGATGACATTTCCGCTGCGATGGAAGCCTGGTCGACGGTACCCGCCTGCTCTCTGAGGGTCGTAAACGGCGGCCCGGACGGCGGCTGCTATCCGCGCGACGTGAACACCATAGTGTTTAACAATTGTGACGGACAGTTTCCGCCCAGTCCCAATTGTGCGAGTGTTCTCGCGATCGGAGGCGTGAGCTGGGACTCCAGTCAAACCAAGGTAATTAACGGAACAACTTTTGTCAGGGCCGCCACCGGCCACATATCGTTCAACCCTTACGCAAGCTGCGATTTTGGCGAGCATTGTATTGTTCGCGAGATAGCCACACACGAACTGGGTCACGCGCTCGGTTTAGGGCACTCACAGTTTTCCGACGCCACAATGGCTGGCCGTGCTCACTTCGATGGCCGTTGCGCGTCAATTCGTCAAGACGACATAAACGCAATCACCTTCGTTTACCCGGCCACTGGCGATGGCGCCGGGCCTTTGACAATTCTTAGTACCTCGCCACTGGGAATCGCCACGGTTGGAAGCACTTTCTCGAGACAGCTTCTTGCTTCCGGAGGCGCGACTCCCTATAGCTGGAGCTTGATTTCAGGCTCGCTGCCCGACGGTCTCAACCTGTTCCCAAACGGCGTCATCAGCGGCACACCGACTGCAATCGGAACTTCCGACTTCACCGTCAAGGTGACGGACCCTCAAAATGTGTCCGCTCAGAAGCCCCTTTCCATTACGGTGATCGCACCTTCGTCAGGAGTAGATTCGCAGTTTGTTTCGCAGAACGTACCGGCAAAGCTGAATCCAGACCAGGCATTTTTCGCTACCATCAGATGGATCAATACCGGCTCGAAAACGTGGGACGGAGCGGCCGGGTTCGGAGTGTTCTCACAGAATCCTGCTAACAACGTGACTTGGGGAGGCAACGCCGTGCCCTGGTTTGGTTCGCCTGTCGCTCCAGGCGAGCAGATGGAGTTGTTGTTTCAAGCGTTCGCGCCCAGTCGAGCAGGTATTTACGATTTTCAGTGGCAGTTATATCAGCAAGGCCCCGGCTTGTTTGGCCAGATGTCGGCGAACGTTACCATCACAGTAGGCGACCCGGGCCCGCCGTCACCCCCGCCATCAATAGACGGCCCTTCATCTCTTGCACCGGTGATGGGAACATTCTTCACGCATGTCTTTACGGCAACCGGAGGCACGCCGTCCTACAATTGGCAAGTAGCATCGGGCACGCTTGCGCCGGGGCTCAGCTTGAATCCCAACACGGGGGCTCTCACTGGCACGCCTACTGCGACCGGCAATTCTGCTGTCACCTTGCAGGTGACCGATTCAAAATCTCAAACGGCACAGAAGGCTTTGACGATCTCGGTGACCGCTCCGGTTGTTCCGCCAGTCGAGATAACAACATCTTCGCTTCCCTCGGCCATTAAGGGAGTAGCTTTCAGTCAGCAATTGAATGCAACCGGAGGCAAGCCGCCTTATTCGTGGGCGGTGACTGCGGGCGCGCTTCCCGCAGGGCTTAGCCTCGCGACTGCGACGGGAATGATATCGGGCACACCCGTTGCGACCGGGGGATTCGGCTTTAGTGCGATGGCAGCCGACGCTGAGTCGCGCACGGGCAGCAAGGCTTTGTCGATTACGGTAGTCGCGCCACCGCTCCTGGCGTCCACTGTGCCCCCTCTTGAAGGGCTGAAAGGGTCATCGTTCAGCTACCAGCTCAAGGCAACAGGGGGAACGCCTTCGTACACGTGGTCGGTCACTTCGGGAGCGCTCCCCTCCGGATTGAATCTTAATTCAACCGGGGGCCTTATCTCAGGTGTTCCAACTGTCGCCGGTGTGTTCACGCTGATCGTAACCGTTCGCGATCAAGCGTCTGTTAGCGCGACGGCCAACATACAAATCGCTTTGATAGATCCTGAAACGATACCAGCGATCAGGAAAGTGAAATATAAAGGCGGGAGAAAGCTGATCGTGCTGGGAGACAGAATCAATCCCGCAGCGGTGTTGCTGGTAGACGGCAACCAAACTTCAGCCACAGTAAGCGATGGTTCGTTTGTTCTGAAGCCGATTGCGCTCGCACAGGGGAGTCACCAAATAAGGATAGTCAATCCGGGCGGGGTGTTCTCGGCGCCCTTCTCATTCACCGTCGAGTAAAGCGCCGGGGTCTCGACCGGCGCCTCGTGAGTCATCGGCACGTCCACGGACCGTCTCACGGGAAATCATCACCCATTCGCTTTCCGCGTTTGCGGGCCCCGCGGCCGCCGCCCAATTGAGAAAACTGGTCCGTTCCGTAACTCCCCAATCCCGCCAGCGTGAATGTGAACGACCACGCGCCCTCGCTGCGGAGCCCGGCCTTGAACGTGTTGTAGTTGAACTGCACTCCGCAGCAGTCCCAGGCATAGCCTACGTAGCTGCGCGAGTTCATCAGCCGGCCCCGTGACAGATCCGTCTCGCTGATGAATCGGTTCGTGAAATCGTAGCTTACCCGCGCGCCCCCGTACATTCCGCGAAGATCATCTCCCAACTGCACCGTCGTCGAGACCTGATCGCCAGGGAATGTACCCGGCTCGAATCCATTCGGCTCGAGCCTGGTTTGACGCGAGAGGTAATAGCTGGCCGAGACCGTCAACTTGTCTGTTCTCATCCCACCGCCGACTGTGACGTTTCGAACGCCGTCGTCGCTCCCTACGTCCATTCTCAGATCTGCATACACCGACGAGATCGGCCGGTAGCGGACGGCAACATTAACCGGCGAGAAATTGCGCGCGCGGCCGCCAAACGTAAAACCCGACAGCGTGTTGATGGGATAGAACTGGTTGCGGCGTCCTTCGATCAACGCGCCGCCAAAGCTCCGGTCGAAGAAATACTTCTGCGCAACTTTGACGGTTAAGACTTCATAAGCCTGTGGTGTCGCGTTCTCGTTGCTGGCAATAGTTTCGGTTGATCTGGTCTGCTTGTTATCGTTGTCTGCGCCCTTCTTCGTCTCTTGCTTCTGCTGGTCCACGCGGTCTTTAGCGTTCAATTCAGCCTTTTGACCCGTCTCGAGCTGTGATTTCTTCTCCGAGGTTTGCGCCGGCTCGGGGTTGCTCTGCTCCTTTTGCAAAGCCGCTGGAGTCTCGGTCGCCGGCGGTTCGGTCTTAGTCTCTGCTGCTTCGCGTGCCCCGTCCTTCTCGCGATCGGCTTTGTCTCGCTTGCCCGGCCGCACTGGGTTCATATCCTGCGGCGCGCGAGGTCCTCTGAAACGCTTCCGGGTCAAATCGGAAGCAAACTGCCTGGTGAAGAATCGGTTTACTATCGCGTACTCGAACTCGTTAGTGTTCGCCACCGCGTCGCGATCGTCGAACCGGATGACCTTGTTGAACTCATCTCCGATTCCGCGGATCAGCCGATAGGTGATGTAAGGCTCAATCAGGTGCTTGAACCGCGCGGCGCCATCCTCGTTCGTGTACGTTTTCTCGAGTGAGGGCGGCCTGATGTCAATTTCGGCCTCCGCGTAGTGGCGAGAGATTGCCTCGACGCTGATCGGGTCGAGTTGGTTGCGGTCGAACAGCTTTAGTTGGGGTTTGAACTCAATGCGGGTCGGATTAAGTCTTGGATCTTTTGGATCAAATGTGAACACCTCCGGATCAAAGGCCGGCACGCTGGGATCAAGGCTGCTGTTGTAGAAGGTTTCTCGCAGGGTCAGGCTCGGAGTAATTGCGACGCCGGCGATAGTCGCAAGTGGCACGGTGATCTTCGGCTGGAAGTCGAATCGCTGAACCGCCGCCGGTGTGACCAGCTTGACGTTGGAGTCGATCGTCTCCTCCCGCTTGAGCGCGCCAATCGTCGAGGCGAACGAAAAATAGACCGGCTTGCCTTCGAAGATGCGCCGCGGATACACGGTCATATTGATCTCCGGCGCTTGGCGAATCTTGATGTCAAAGTTGGTTCCTGCCCCGGGCGTCTGAGGATCCCGACTTGGCCTGAAAAGCGTGGTGGTTTCGTTCGCCGCTAGAAAGTTGAAGCTGAACCCGCCCGTGTTGTTGTTCGCATAGAAAGTGGATTCGCGTCTCGGGTCGATGACTTGAGCAATGTCGTCGGAGAACACCTGGCGAAAGGCGAGGCTCGAAACCAGCGAAACGTTTCCTACTGCCAGCCAGCCGTGCCCGAGGTGCTGCACGCCTTCGCCGATGAACGCAGTGCCGCCCTGATTTTCGCCCGCAGGTCCGAACAGCCTGTCCTTCACCGAGAATACGCCGAGCCTCAAGTATGAATTCTCGTCCGTCTGCGCGCGAAACTCGGCGCCCATTCCTATCCCGCGCTGAGTGTAGATATCGCCGCGAAACGTGATGTCGGCCGATTCGCCCAGCGTCTGGTAGTAGGCGAGCTTGAGCGTGCGGCCTTTCTGATTCGAGTTGCCGGTGCTCGGCAACAAAAAGCCGGACTTGCGCTCTCTCCTTGTCGCCGGTATCCACACATAGGGCAGCACGAACGCGGGAAGCGTCTTCACTTTAAACACTGCGTTGCGCATGACCACGCGATCGCCCATCTTTAACTCGGCGCGTCTGGTCTTGAAGCTCCACTTGGGAATCACGTCTTCGCAGGCGGTCACCTCCGCATCATATAACTCGTAGGTGTCTGGTCCTGTCTTCTCGACTCGCGCGGCGGTGAAGAAAACATAATCGCCGGTCTGCGTTCGATTGGTGAAACCGGTCGTCTCCCAGAATATGCCTTTCTTAGTCGTCCAATTGATCTCAGCCCGGCGCGCGGTAACTCGCTGGTCGGCGCCCTGATCGAAGATCACGTTGCCTTCGGCGATCATATCGGCTGTTGTGTTGTTGAAGGTCACGCGATCAGCCTGCAAACGAACCTCGCCTTGCGTCGCGTTCACGTAACCCTCGTGCAAGAAAAGATCGCCGTTCTTGGATTGCTTGTCAGAGATGATCTCAACTGTTTCCTCGTCGGTAGCTGCGCCCGGCGGCGCGGGCGAGGCGGTTTCCTTTTCAGCATCCGCTGCCTTCCTGCGCTCAGCCTTCCGAGCGCGTTTGTCCTTTTGAGTCTCCGATTCCTCCTGAACCTTCGGCGCCTGTTGGGATTGTTGCCTGACGACCTGGCGCGCGAGGATCGGCCCCGAGTTAAGCGCGATCAGAAGAAAGAGAGACAAGGTGATAGAAAGCTGCTTCGGGAAGCGGACCATTGAGTTAAAGAAACCTCCGCACGAGTAGGTCGATACTAACACGCGG
The DNA here is from genome assembly GCA_038040445.1 of Acidobacteriota bacterium. NCBI lineage: Bacteria > Pseudomonadati > Acidobacteriota > Blastocatellia > Candidatus Onstottus > Candidatus Onstottus frigus. Next base: position 80,282 of record JBBPIG010000029.1, read on the forward strand.
TTTTTGCGAACGGCAATGTCGGTGGGCTAACGCCAATTGAACGGGAGCGCGCGCGGCGGCCCTTTCCAATACTGCACTAATCTACGATCACCCATGCGCTGAAGGGCACGACTCGCATGTGTTGACTTCGTCGACGAGTAGCGCTCATACTTTTCGCTCAGACAGCAGTAGTTGAAACAACTGCCGGTCAATCCCTCGCTCAATCCGTGCCCAGGAGTTCTTTATGAAGAGACTTCACGTGAAAACCGTGCTGTTGGCTTCTATGGTGCTTGCTCTGTTGGCGACGCCCGCTCAAGCCAAGGACAAGTGGATCAACCTCACCACCAAGAACTTCAACATCATCAGCAATGCTGACGAGGGCGGAACTCGCAGGCTTGCGCTCAAGCTCGAGCAGTTTCATTTCGTCTTCTCAAAACTTTTCAATCTCCCCCTGAAGCGTTCACTCCCGACGACCGTGATGGTGTTCAAGCACGACGGCTCCTTCAAACCCTACAAGCCTCTGTACAACGGGAAGCCGGCAAACCTTGCGGGTTATTTCCAGTCCGGGCAGGACGAAAACCTCATCGCTGTGGACATCAGCGCTAACCAGGAACGTCCGATGTCCCTCATCTACCACGAGTACACACATCTGCTGACAAGCGCTACCCCGCGTCAGTGGCCGGTGTGGCTGAAGGAAGGCCTCGCAGAGCTTTACTCGAGCTTCGATGTGGACGACAACGAGGTGACGCTTGGGTCCCCAATATCGCGGCATGTTCTGCTGTTGCGCGACAAAACTTTCATACCGCTTCAGGATCTCATAGCCGTTCGCCACGGTTCGCCCATTTACAACGAGCGCGACAAACAAAGTATCTTCTACGCCGAATCGTGGGCGCTTTGCCACTATATGATGTTCGGCGACAAGAGCGTTCGCCAACCACAGATGGCCGACTTCGCCAGGCTGATCAACCAGGGCGTCGCCGACGATCGCGCATTCGCTCAGGCGTTCAAGGTGAGCCCGGTAGAAATGGAAAAGCAGATCCGGTCTTACATCGGCAGGAGTTCGTATACGGCCAACATCTACACGCTCGCGAGCACTGAAGGCGAGAAGGACATTGCAGTAAGACCGATTTCAGAAGGCGAAGCGCAGTCTTACCTGGGCAACCTGTTGGCGCGCACCAATCGAATGGACGAGGCTGAAGCGCTCTTCAAGCAAGCGGTCGCGGCCGAACCTGAGCTGGCGCGGCCCTACGAAGGCCTTGGGTTTGTCGCGATGCGGCGCAACAACTACACTGAAGCGCTGGAGCACTACAAGCAGGCAGCAACGCGCGGCTCGATGAGTCATCTTGCACATTACTACTACGCTCAGGCGCTGCAGCAGCAGGCGCCAGGCGGCATCACACCGGCGCTCGCGCAGACGATCTCAGAGGAGCTGCGGACTTCGATCAAGCTCATGCCCGGCTTTGCGCACTCGCATGCCGCACTTGGCTTCTTGTCGCTGGCCACCGGGCAGAACCTTAAGGAGGGCGCGGAGAGCTTAAAGACCGCTATTCGACTTGAACCGCAAACCAAACACTTCCTTCTTAACCTCGCGCTGCTTCAGGCGCGGATGCAGGATTACGCGGCGGCGAAAAAGACGCTTGAACCGCTGCTCTCCGCCGATGCCGATCCTGGGTTGAAAACCTCCGCCGAGTCGACAATGAAAATGATTGAGTACGCCACGCGGCCGGCCCCGACTCCTTCCGAGCTGGCTCGATCAGGGACGGATGCCGACAGGAGCACCGAGCCTCAAACGAGCACTCCGGGTCAGCCGGCTCCTCCACGCCTCATTAGAAGACCGACGTTGAAGATCGAGGGCGCACAGACGATTCGCGGCGTGCTCGTTTCGATCGAATGCAAAGCGGGAAAGTGGACGTTGGTCGTCAACACGAAGGATGATCTGTTGCGCTTCGCGGTCAGCGACAAAGACAAGTTGGAGTTTTATAGTCAGGACCCACAGTTTGAGGGAAAAGTGAATTGCGGAAGCGTTAATAAGATCGCGTACATTTACTTCAAGCCAATCGCCGGCCAATCCAAATTCGCGGGCGATGCGGTCGCCGTCGAGTTCACGAGAGACTAACTCTTTAGCTTCAACTCAAAAATATCCAGACGCGAATAAGGTTATCACGTTGCCGTTTACGTGCAGCACGAGCCTCGTGCTCAGGCGGTCGCTCAGGTAATACCTCGATATCCAAGCCCACGTGCTACTGCTCGAGCCAAGCGGAGTGATCTTAGGAGCATCGTTCAGAATTGCAATATTGCAAGCCCGGCACCATCTTGGGGCCCCATCTTGGTGTTGGGTTTGTTTATTCTTTGGCGCCAGCCTTTTTCAGCAGATCCGCTACGGCTACTTGATTGCGCTCTCTAGCCACAATCAATGCCGTTTTGCCCCCATCGCTCTTCAGATTTACATTGGCACCGCGCGCCAACAGTTCCTTTACGATCTCCGAATTTCCGGTTGCCGCTGCTTCCATCAGAGAAGTAACTCCAGAATTGTCCTTTGCGTCAACCTTAGCCCCATTGTCCAAAAGCACTTTAACTATTTGAACGTGCCCCTTGTAAGCCGCCGAAAGGAGCGCCGAATTACCGTTTGGATCCTTAACATTCACTTCTGCGCCCATATTTAACAACTGCTGCACAATTTCGAGATCGCCACGCGAAGCCTCTATCATCAGGAGTGTCCAACCCCCCTCCGTCTGGGTTCGTACGTCTATCGCTTCTTTTAACAGTATTCTTACAACGTCGTCATGCCCATTTAATGCTGCACGTAGAATCGCTATCGACTTGGTTTTCGCGCTGACTCTACTATCAGCATAGCTGGCTAGTATCGAGCGTATCTTTGAGATATCACCTTCTTGGGCCGCGAGTAATAAATCCGTGCTGATGTTCTCTGTGTATTGAATAGTCTTGGACTTTATCGTAATGGTCCGATACTCCTGCGTTGTTGGATCCTCATAGTGAAAAACTTCCTCGCCCTGCATTCGAGAATACTCGGCCCGGAGCGAGGAATCTATGCGACCCGCCGCCGAGAGGCTCGGAGCCGCTCCTTCGCGATCGGTCGAAGCTCCAACATCGATTATCACATTAGATAGGGCCGCGCGAATTTCTTCGCTCGCTTCTTTTTGATCTGTGTGTGCATCTATGGAGAGCAAGTCCGGCTCACTATACTCAGACGCGAGAGCCGTGAACACTTTTGTCAAATCCTCTTCGTTGAAATATCGCGAATTGAGCAACAGCACAATTCTGCGCACCGCAACGCCTTCATCACCCCCCACTGAATTCAATCCGACTAAGACGGGAACACCAAGGCAGCGCTTGGCTCGCCACTGACGGTTACTCGGCTTTATGGACAATCTTATTTGTGGCGTTTGGTCCGAAAATATTCCTCAAGGCCTGTGCACATGGTGTTCTATCGAAGAATGATTTTATTCGTTCGCTGGTCTCACCCGGCCGCAGCGGAGTACTAGGAGCTGCACCCCCACCCGGTCCCTTTGCATCAGGTGGAGTGGTGTCTGTTGGAGTGGTGTCTGTGTCAGGATGCGTAATAATGACGACGTCGTAGGGAAACCTTGGGGCCAACATGAACAACCCCGTAGGATCGGTGAAATTTACCGGATCATTCTGTACGTAACTATACCGGTTCCAACTTTCTGGGTCTATCAAATATGCACTTGGTTTGTACGGATCAGCAGTCATGAACCTCCCTACGTTTCCTGAGTGCTGGCGACTCACCGCATAGTCTGTACTACTCTCACCATCCCTCTCATAACTGGTGAAATGATGCTTCTCCTGCGTGCCGCTCTCCGCGAAATCCTCCCCGAACGGCAAGTGAGCCTGCCGGCCTATCACGTTGCCGAGACCGTCCAGCACAAGCCTCGTGCTCAGACGGTCGCTCAGGTAATACCTCTCTGACCAGGCGCCAGTGCTGCTCGTCCGCTGCCTGCTGTACACCATCTTGCCACCCGCATACACATAGTCCACTCGCGCTGACTGCACTTGATAGGGCGGCTGCCCGTACCCCGGCAATGGTGTCGTCGCGTCGTGCTCGGCTATCACTTGCGAGCCCTGCCACACATAATGAGTCAAGCTTGATCCGACTGCCTTGCTCACTCGGCGATTCTGATGATCGTACTTGTAGGAGGCAGTCGCTCCATTGTCCACGCTCACCACGCGGTTCTCTGCGTCGTAGCTGTAAGTGTGCGCGCCATCATTCGTAACATTTCCTGCTGCATCGTAGCTGTAATTGGTCGCCGATTGATACGCCTCTATCTCTGTAACATGGCTGTGCGCCTCGGCCGCATTCGTCACATATACTCTGATCTTGCTCGTGGTTATGTCCGAGAACCTGAACTTCCTCCACACCTTGTTGTTGGCGGTTACGCTTCCTCCAGACACTGTTTGCCAGGAAGACCCATTCCAGTACTGCACCTGATATTCGGTTACACCGTACAGGCTGAAGGTCATCTGCTCGGTCGGCTCTTGTGGATTGCTGAAATTATCCTGCAAGGTGAATACATCTATCTCGTGATCGTTTTGCTCCCGCTGAAGTCCACTTGTATCCAATCCGGGTAGCCGCCAGTTGCATCGGCCCATCCTCCCCCGTTGCCCCAATGTCAACAAAGTCAAGCCAGACCCCTCCCGACGCTGTTTGCTGTTCCTCCCGACGCTGTTTGACTGATAAGGCCCAACAGTCAAAGAGGGGAAATTGCAGAATCGCAGGCCTGGCCCTCATTCTTGGACAACCTGGGTTGGTTTGCGTTGTTTGACTCTCTTCGGTTCGCGATCTTCAGTTCAACGCTCAGTTTCCACGGTGACCTCTTTGTTCAATCCCATGCTGATCCTATACCGCTTGCCAGTTATTAATAGCGGCATTGGCGACAAACCGGGATGCCAGTTCTCATTGACAGGTTCCCACCTTGTATACTCTAGGATATCATCGCCCTCAGTATGTACCAGAACATAAACCTCGTAGTCTCGAGGCGGGGCTATGTCCTCCAATTTCGTTAATAACGCAGGAGGAATAGCTAGAGACCTCAAGGGGCGACCGTAACCGTAAAGCAGTACGTAGCGCTCTTCTGGTTCTAACTCGTCTCTAATCTCGGCTATCTTCCCTTCAGCCAAGCTTATCAACTCGTCGCGTAGTTTAACGACCTTGCTTGAGGGGTCATTGGTCACTCTGTGATCTTGTCTGCAACCTATACACAAAGAAGTAGCGAGCAATAGAATACTGCAAGAGGTTCTAAGCAAAGTCTAAACTCCTTTCTCGCCAAAATGCTACGTCAGATAACAAGGCAAAGGTCTCATGATCTCTATGCCGATTTTTACCCGCAAATTAGGCGGAGGTTTCGTTTTGGAAGTTTCAGGACAATACTACCTCTCGCAGCTAATGATCCTCATTCAGTCAGACAATTCTCAAGGGCTCGTTTGGATATCCTTGCACCGTGAGCAGAGCGTCGCGCAGGAGCCTTCGCTCTCAGGTTTCTTGGCAAGCTCTCGTCCCACTGCATTGTTATGAAGATCCATCAGCGCGCTCCTATCCCTGTCCTTTCTTCCCTTCTTATCGCATTCGTGAGCGGTTCCCCATTGCTCAGCCCAATATTGATTTGTTCTTCTTGCCATTTCGCAACTCCATGTGCAGTGCTTCACAGCGTTGCCATAGTCATTATCTTGGTCACCAAACGCCTTGGCGACCTTTTGCGCTATTCTCTCAGCTTCTACGATCCCTTCGAGAAAAGGGAACGGAGTATTCATCGCCGCTGTTTTTTCACAAGGATTCAGATCCCAGAATTTCTTCAAGAGATCAAGGAGATCGGGGCCGCTGGAGCCCTCGCCTCTGCTCATGCCAGCGTCGGCGACGATCATGCAGAATGAATTCGCGCTCACGGAAACTCCAAGTATAATACCCTCGTATCGCCAGATACTTCCGGAAATGGTTGTTGAACATATCACTCTCAGCAGCCCAAGCGGATCGAATCCGTTGATTGGATCATTCTGCGAATAAGAGTATCGGTTCAGGCTCTGAGCGTTGCCTGTCTGACTACTTCCGCTGAACGGATCCACGCGTATGAATCTACCTGTGCTTTGTGAGTACTGCCTGTTGATCGCATAGTCGCTTCCGTTCTCTCCGTCCCTTTCATATGAGGTGAAATGATGCTTCTCCTGCGTGCCGCTCTCTGCGAAGTCCTCCCCGAACGGCAAGTGTCCCTGCCGGCCTAACACATTGCCGCTCGCGTCCAGCACAACCCTCGTGCTCAGTCGGTCGCCCAGGTAATACCTCTCCATCCAGGCGCCAGTGCTGCTCGTTCGCTGCGTGCTGTACACCATCTTGCCGCCCGCATAGACGTAGTCGACTCGCGCTGACTGCACTTGATAGGGCGGCTGCCCGTACCCCGGCAATGGTGTCGTCGCGTCGTGCTCGGCTATCACTTGCGAGCCCTGCCACACATAATGAGTCAAGCTTGATCCGACTGCCTTGCTCACTCGGCGATTCTGATGATCGTACTTGTAGGAGGCAGTCGCTCCATTGTCCACGCTCACCAGTCGGTTCTCTGCGTCGTAGCTGTAGCTGTGTACTCCGTCGTTAGTGACATTGCCCGCCGCGTCATAGGCGGAGTTGTTCGGCTGGTAGGCCTCGATCTCAGTGACTCGGCTGTAACTGGCCAATGCGCTGGTTACTCGCACCCTGATCTGGTCGGTGGTGATGTTTGAGAAAGAGAACTTCCTCCACACCTTGTTGTTGCCGGTAACCACTCCGTCAGTCACCGCAGTCCAGGCCGTTCCGTTCCAGTACTGGACCTTGAAATCCACTATGCCGTATTGACTGAAGGTCATCGCTTCAGTGGGCTCAGCGGGATTTGTGTAGTTATCCTGAAGCGTGAATACGTCGATCTCAT
>JBBPIG010000030.1:0-45051 GCA_038040445.1 Acidobacteriota bacterium
GAGGCCAGTTGATAGCCGAGTACACATCTGGCACTCCGTCAGGCGGCGGAACAAGCTATTTGACAAGCGATCATCTCGGAAGCACGCGAGTGGTAACGGATTCGACCGGCGGCGTGAAGGCTCGGTACGACTACTTGCCCTTTGGCGAGGAGATCGGTTCAGATCACGGGAGTCGTTCGTTGGTGACGGGATACGGATCGAGCGATAAGCCTCGACAGAAGTTCACCCAAAAAGAAAGAGATAGTGAGTCGGGTTTGGATTACTTCCTCGCGAGATACTACTCGTCAGCCCAGGGCAGGTTCACCGGCACTGATCCTGAGATCATACCGAAAGACATAAGCAATCCTCAGGCTTGGAACAAGTACCCCTATACTTTTAACAATCCCCTCCGGTACGTGGACCCAGACGGCCAAGCACCGCAAGACTCGTTCGACAATAAAATCAATCAGCTGATACGGCAGCAGTTGAAGGGAGAGATCAGCGAAGGGGAGTATTGGGCGAGCCTGAGGGCAGCAGGTTACGGGGGGCTAGCCGGCCTAGTCGTCGGTGGAGGAGGCGCACTGGCTGCGCGAACCCCGCAGATTGTACAAGCGCTCATACTATGGGCAACTCGGAATCCGGATACAGCACAGCAGGTCGTCCAAGACCTCGTGCAACTTTCTACTGGCAGTCCTGCACCCGGTCCGGCGGGGACGCTCACGATCTCAACAGGGACGCGTCTTACCGCGACTGAAATCAGCACTGGTGCTCGGCTGGCAAAACAAACGGGAACGGCGCTTACCGAGAGTGCCCATGTCGGCGCGGAGTTCGTCAGCGCCGCTGGGAAGACAATTGATGCTATGGGCGGGGTAAAGGCATACGAGAACTTTGGCTCCGGCGCCAAATTCTTTAACGCCATTACGAAGCACGTGAACAAGTCGGTTGATCACGTCGCCATCGATTTGAAGGGAGCCTCGGGGGCCCAGATTAAGGCCGTCAAGGGATTCGTAAGCGGCCTGACGAAGAAGCAGCAGGAAAAAATCATATACGTCAGCGAATAGGAAACATCATGGCGGTAATAGGGTTTTCAGACAGGCCCGAGGAAATTTGGTGTGTTGCAGGGTGGGCCTTCCGGCAAGTGCTGGACGACGTAATTTCCCAGTATCCGGAAGATTCGGAGATGGCCGACGAATTCGCCCTGTCAAAAACCCAGAGCGGCCTCAGTATCGATTTGCTGGGGCTCGAGCTTGCGGTCAGGGTCACGAACGCAATCAGGCAAGTGGCGACAGGCATCCTGTCTGGAGCGATCCGATCGGGCATTGTTGATCAGTCCTATGGCGACGCAAAGACCGTCGAACAGTACCAAGAGGGATTGCAACAACTGCTAGAAGCCATTCCCTCCGCTTGAACAGTGAAGCGTAGTCTGGAGCGAAGAGCGCCGGGCTGCGACAACCTTCCGCGCGAGCCCCCCTTCGAGGGGGGCGACCGGAGTGGCGCGCAAGGGGGGTGGGAGACCGGAGCGCGCGGCGGCGGTGTAGTTTCCGCCGCAAGCGCGAGGAGAATATCGGGGCGTACGATAACGCGCGACGCTACTTCGCACGGCCACAAACAGCTACTATAATCCAGCAACCACATCGTCATCGGGAAACGTCTATGCTAAACGCGATCTGACGACCGTGACGCCCTACGATGTTCTCGGGCGTATGACCCAGGTCGCGACCTTTAATGCGGCAACGAGACTCCTGCTAAGCGCCACTGATTTCTCCGATACTTGTATCGGAAGGCTTGAGGATAGACTCCTGATCCTTGCGCGGCAGGTTTGTTGCGTTCGATTCGGAGTTCAAGCTGTGAAGACGGGCCTGGCTTACTCGGTGAGTTTTGGCTCGCATCCGAGCAACTCGGCCACTAAGACTGTCAAGGATCCCAACGACTCATTTCCGCGAATCAGTTCTCCCAAACAAATCTCTGCTTGACAAACAAATAGCATTGGAATAAAAGGGGCAGTAAGAGTTGGCCCCGTTTTGCGAGAAAGGGTAGCGGCGTGGCAGGTCGCGCTGCGTCAGGGTTATAATTTAACCGAGAGATTTCTCCATTCCGAAGCTTCATCCGCAGCCAAGGAAAGGTTGTTTGTAAGACAGGAAGGTCGGCCGCTAAAGCCGAAGGCGCTGCTTGCCTTGCGTCCGTGTGGCTTCGTCCATCCTGTTGTTAGTTTGGAGTAAAGCAAAGTGGACGAGATTCGAGAACAATCGCACAATCGAGTGCCGCTAAACCCGGATATGAAGAGCCCGCGTGCTCAGGAGTTCGAGAGCAGGCTTGGTTCGCTGATCGTCGGGCAAGAGCGTGCGGTCCGCCGAATATCGGGGCTCTATCAAATATACCTGGCGGGCATGCAGAACCCGGGGCGGCCCATCGGGACGATGCTGTTTCTGGGGCCTACCGGTTCGGGCAAGACTCGGGTGGTGGAGGCTGCGGCCGAGGTACTGTTCGCTGAAACCAACGCCGTAGTCAAAATAGACTGCGCCGAGTTTCAGCACTCGCACGAGATCGCCAAACTTATTGGCTCGCCGCCGGGGTATCTTGGTCATCGCGAAACAGCACCGATGCTGACCCAGGAGAATCTCGACAAATATCATACCGAGCCGGACAAGCTGACCTTTGTTCTGTTCGATGAGATCGAGAAGGCGTCCGATGCGCTGTGGCAGTTGCTGCTGGGCATCCTCGACAAGGCTACGCTGACGCTTGGAGACAACCGCAAGGTCGATTTCTCGCGATGCATGATATTCCTGACCTCCAATCTCGGCGCGAAGGAAATGAGCGAGCTGATCACCGGCTCAATCGGCTTTGCGCCAGCGCGCGGGAAGCGAATGCTGGAGGACGACGTCGATCAGAAGATCTATCGCACGGCTTCCGAAGCGGCGAAGCGGAAGTTCTCGCCTGAATTCATGAATCGAATCGACAAGGTGGTCGTGTTCCGCAGCCTCAAGGAGTATCACCTCAAGCAGATACTCGAGCTCGAGCTCGGCCAGGTTCAGAACCGCATCATGAGAGGCACCGGGGAGAAGTTTGTCTTCAAGTGCACTGAGGAAGCCAAACAGTTCCTCCTGGAAGAGGGCATCGACTTCAAGTACGGGGCGCGACACCTGAAGCGGGCGATCGAACGCTTCCTTGTGTACGCGATCTCGAACCTCGTAGCGACCCAGCAGGTGGCTACGGGCGACCTCGTAATCATTGACTATGATTCGCAGACCAAAAAACTCACGTTCACCAAGTCGGAAGGCGGCGCGCTGATCGATCCGTATCGCGAAGAATACGGAGAGATGTTCGATGACGACCACGAAGAGCGAGCGGTGGCGGCCGAAGCCAGCGAAGGCGGAATGACTACTGCTCCGCTCAAAGCGATTGAGAAGTAACACGAGTTCAGATACTATTTCGCAACCAGCAAGCCCGGCGAGATAATCTCCGCCGGGCTTGCTTGTCTATCGAAGCGATGAACGTCCTCGCAACCTTAGCGCTGCTTTCTCTTACCGCCTTGCCGCACGCCGCGCCGGATACCGTTCGCATAGGCCTGTTCACTCTGTTCAAGCCGGAAACGCTCCACGTGCGGCTTGCCGCGGGCGAGGCCGCCAGTCTCGACGCCACCGGAATTGCGAGTAGCGGATCTATAGCCCGCGGCGAGCTGATTCGAATTCGACTCTCCGGCGATCGCCTTCACATTGTTGTGACCGGTCCGCGCACGGGAGTTAAGCGACCGGCGGCCGCAACCGAAGCGCGAATCGTGCCAGCGGCTGGCGCAACGCTCGAACTGGTCCTGCCCGGGAGGATCAAGCGAGAAGTACGCGGCCAGGTATCGGTTGACGCCGGAGAGGGCGGGCGCGGGCCTCTTCGAATAGTGCTGGTGACTGACCGCGAGTCCGCGGTTGCCTCTGTGGTTGCCGCGGAGACTAGCCGTCGCGAGACAGAAGCGCTCAAGGCGCTTGGAGTAGTTGTGCGAACCTATATGCTCTCGCACTCCGGCCGCCACTCGAGCCAGGGTTTTGACTTCTGCGATACGACGCACTGCCAGCTCTACCGGGGCGAACAGGATCTCTCCGATCGAGCTGCTTCGCCGGCGGTGACAAATGCGATCGCTCTGACGGCGGGGCAAGTGATGACCTTCGAAGGCCGCCCGGTCGAGGGCTACTACACCGCGGCTTGCGGAGGCTTGTCGGCGACGCCGGCGATGGTCTGGGGCGGCAGCAGCAGCTACCCGTACGGCCGAATCGTATGCCGCTGGTGCCGTGCCTCGCGATTCGAGAGATGGGAGCGTTCGGCAACCGCGGCGGCCGTCCTTAACGCGCTTTCATCGTTCCTCGCGTCCAGGGTGTCCTCGGCAGCAGAATTGATCGCCGACTGTGATCAACCGAGCGGATTCGTCCGATCGATCACAGTGCGTGATGGAAGCAAGCGGACTGTGTTGAGCACCGACGCGTTTCGCCGCGCAATCGGACTCAGGCTCGGATGGAATACAGTGTTGAGTCCGACGTTCACCGTTGAGCGTCGAGCGTCGAGGTTCATCTTTCGGGGCCGAGGCTTCGGCAGTCAGGTCGGACTATGCGAAGCAGGCGCGGTAGCTCAGGCGGCCGCCGGGCGCAGCTACCACGAGATTCTGAGCTTCTATTATCCGGGTGCTGACATTAGTGAGCGGCCTGCGCATGAATGAGGCGACTTTCATACTCTTCGGAATAAAGAGCGGCCTTCAGAGTTTGCTCGAATGGCTCAAAGCTTTTGGCAGCCTGGGATTGTTTGGAATATCACTGGTCGACTCGTTGGGCGTCCCACTGCCCGGAGGGCCAGACGCCGTTATGATTTGGCTGAGCGCGAACACTCCGGCGCTGATGCCGGTGTACGCGCTGGCGGCGACAGCAGGTTCGGTGATCGGGTGTACGCTGTTGTATCTCATCGGGCGCCGCGCTGGTGTAGTCGCGCTCAAGCGCCTGACACCCGAAAGGCGCAATCGCATTGAGAATCTGCTGGGACGCTATGACTTGATCGCCGTGATGGTGCCGGCCGTGTTGCCGCCTCCATTTCCGTTCAAGCCCTTCGTGCTTTGCGCCGGTGTGTTCAAACTGAAGACGTGGCGGTTCATCGCCGCGATCTTCATCGGCCGCGCGCTGCGATTCCTGATCGAAGGATGGCTGGCAATCCGATTTGGTGAGGACGCCCTCCGCATCATAAGACAGCATGGATGGAAGGTCTTAATCGCGGTTGCCGTGGCGGCGACAGCCGGGCTCGCATTACGGTTTTTCCGCGCGCGCGTACGCCGCTCTCGTGAGTTGTCCGTCGATTCGATGTCACACGAGCACAAGCCGGCGGGCCCGAGGTGAATGTTGATGGAGGTTCTAGCGGTCGCAAGGAACGGGAGGAAGCGACCGGGATCTGGCTATCGCGCCATAAGCAGGATGATCCGACTACGCACCGATGTCGGGCAGAGCCTGCGGGAAATGGAACTTTTCCACCTCAGCGGGCGTGTGGTAGCATTTAGCATGTTTCGGAGGAACAAATCTGCGTTACATGGGTAAGCTTGCCTTGATAATCGCGCTGCCCCTGCTGGTTCTGCCGGGTCTCGCGCAGTCGCGCAACTGTCTACGAGTCAATCCGATTGCAGAGTTGACGAGGCAGGCGATTCTGATCGCGCGTGTGAAAGTTCACCGGGTGGATAAGGCGAGATATCGGGGCGAGTTCAGTCAATTGGCGGTGCTGCATCCAATCGACGTAATCGACGGCGATTTCACGCTGAAGGAAATCAATGTACTGGCACGATCGAGCGTCCGATGCGCCGAGGACAACTACACACGCGACGAAGAGATGCTGGTTTTCCTCGAGCCCGAGGATAGCTTGTTCCATACGGTGAACTATCAGTATGGGCAGTTTCCTATCGTCGGTGAGATCGTCAAAGGATGGCGAGACAAGGCGAACAAGCCGGTTGATAAACCCTACGAGGAGGTCCGGCGCGAGATCCAGGCTTGCGTCAGCGCTTCGCATACCCCAAAGCCCGAGGGCACACCGCCGCAAAAGCCCCCGCAACCGGTGAAGCCACCCGAGCCCCAGCCGCGATAGGGGTTTCAGCCCACCTGCTACTTCATTGTTCGCCCGACGCAGAACGGTGACATGAAGAGGTCACTCTAACGAGATGGGTGGATGAGGGCAGATGATCGCGAGGGAGTATCAATCAACGACTCCCGCAAGCGCAGCGATCAGGAGAAGCAATCGCTTCAATCCGAGTTCCCGGCCGGCGGGTTCGTACCATTCTGTAAGGCTGTGACAGTTGCTCGATATGCCGCCCACTCCCAGCGTTATTGCGGGAATGCCAAGGGAGATCGGTATGTTTGAATCAGTCGAGGAGCAATCAAGCCGCGGTTCGATCCCTAACGCGCGCGAGCACTCGATAGCGGCTCTTACGATTCTCGAATCCACCGGCGTCTCGCCCGACGGGCGATCTCCAACCTGTTCAAATTCGTAGGTAAGATGCGTACCACTCATCGCTCGCTGCGAATTCTCTTCGCGCGCGGCGATTTCAACTACGCGTCTGAGATATGCTTCGAGTTTTTCGATCTCATCGCTCGAGACCGAACGTATGTCGACGGCCATGCTTGCGCGTTCCGGAATCGCGTTGACCGAACTGCCGCCTTCGATTATCCCGACGCTGTAAGACGTTCGAGGCGCAAGCGGAGCCGGATAAGATGCGAAGCGCGCTATGGCCCGCCCCAGCGCGTGCACCGGGTTGACGATTCCAAAGTCGCCCCACGAGTGACCGCCTGGACCGATCACCGTCACGCGATATCGACGCGACCCGAGCGCTCGCTGAGTAATGCGCTCGAGCCCCGGACCGTCGAGTGAAATGAACGCGTCAACGCCCGATCGAAATTCGCCTCCAGCGAAAAGCTGCCGCACGCCCCGAAGGTTTCCTTCCCCTTCCTCGCCGACCGTCGCGACGAAATGGACTGTGCCCTCGCTCTTGAGGCCCCCCGCGTCGAGCGCCCGGGCCAGAGCAATAAGGCTCACGATGCCACATGTGTTATCGCTGATCCCGGGCGCATGGAACCTTGCTCCGTCGCGCCTCACGCGTACGTTCGTGCCTTCGGGAAAAACTGTGTCGAGATGGGCGGAGACGATTACGCGCGGCTCAGGCGAAAGGCCCGGACGTTCCGCGATGACATTCCCTACCTCGTCGGATCGGACGCGCTGCAGACCGACCTCTTCGAACCGCCGCGCAATCTCGCGGGCGCGAGCTTCTTCCTTGAACGGAGGCGCGGGTATTTCGCAGATGCGCACCAGGTCTTCGTCAAGCTCGCCGCGCATCTCGTTTATGAATTGAAACGCCCGCTGAATCCGGGACGAGCTGAGCAAGCTTGCGATCGAGAGGCGTTCGTCTGTGCGCGGCGCGTAGTTTTGCATGGGAAGTTGGTTCTCGAATCCAGACCCGGGACTCCGGCGCTTTTCAGCTAGACCAGCAGCATTACCTCTTCGTCGGTGAGAATCGAGTCGCGTTGCTTCGCGCTATTGAATATTCGCTCGACGCGCTCGTTTGTAGCTTCGATGCCCTTACGCTCGAGCCAGAATATGACGTTGGATTTGCCGCTCATAGGTCCGATCTCGATCGTCTGTTTGCGGTTGAGCATTTGTGCCGGCACGCCGGAGTAGACCATATCTGCAAGCCAATCATCGCCCTTGCGAAAAGCTTTTATCACCGCCGCCGCGTGGACGCCTGTCGCCGTCCGAAAAGCGTCGCGGCCCACGATAGGATACGATACCGGTATGGGCACGCCCGTAGACTGGCTGACCGTCTCGCAGTAGCTGGTCAGGTTTGACAGATCCCGGTCGATGTACCCCATCAGTTGAAGGTTCACCATGAGTTGGTCCATTGGCGTGTTGCCGACCCGCTCGCCGATGCCGAGACCGGTCGCGTGTAATCGGTCGGCGCCCGCTTCGTAGGCGGCAATCGAGTTAATAACACCTAGTCCGCGATCCTGATGGCCATGCCAATCAATCTTGATGTCTTCGGTCAATCCCATTTCCTGAATGACTTCCCGAATGTAGCTGATCAGGGCCCGCACTCCGTCGGGCGTCGCGTGGCCAACGGTGTCGCATACGCAGATGCGCTTTGCTCCGGCTTCGATCGCAGCGCGGTAGAGCGCGCGTATGGTGGCCGGCCGCGCGCGGGTCGTATCTTCGGTCACGTACATGACCGGGAGTCCGTGCGATGCGGCGAACTTTACTGCGTCCTCAGTCGCCGTGAGCATCATCTCCAACGACCAGCCTTCGGCGTATTGACGAATCGGACTCGACCCGATGAAAGTGCACACTTCGATCGGTATGCCGACCCTCTCCGAGATGTCTATGATTGGCTCGATGTCGGCGCGAACGGTTCGCGCAGCGCAGTTCGGGCGGATATCGAGCTTGCAATCGGCGATCTCTTTCGCCAGCCGGGTGACGTCGGCAGCAGCTCGCGGCCCCGCGCCTGGCAGCCCAATGTCGGCGGCGTCGATGCCCAGCGAGTCCATCAGGTGAAGGATCTCGATTTTCTTGTCAATTGGCGGGTCGATGACCGAAGGCGACTGCAGCCCGTCTCGGAGCGTTTCGTCGTTTAACTCAAGCGCTCGCGGAGCGGTTTCCGCGCAGCCAACGTGGTTCCAATCGTAAATCAACTCGCTCTTATCCATTGTCCTTGTTCCGTTTCGATTAGAGCAAACACGCAAGGTTAGCGTCAAGAGAACGCACCCGACAAGCTATGCTGAGTGTCTGTGAGCGCGAGCGGGTTAATGTTACGATTCACAGTTCAACGAGGAGACGTGTGGTAACAAAGACGCATCCAGTGCCCAAGGCCGGCATGACGATCACCGCGAGTCAGTTGATGCTGGCGTTTGGCGCGCTCTTCGTATTGAACCTCCTGCTGCGGGTGTTCTACATCCGGTACGACTTCGTGAATGGCGACGAAGGAGTGCGCGCATTGACGGCGACTCGAATGCTCGAAGGCGCGCGGCTGTACGCCGACGTGGTGACCGATAAGCCACCCGGCGCATCCTTGTTCTACGCGGCGGTCTTCGCGGTGTTTGGCCGCAGCATGAAGGCCGTGCACGCGGCAGCGATCGTTTGGAACTTCGCGACTTCCTTCGTTGTCTACCTGATAGCCGCGCGTTTCTACAATAAGCGAATAGGCCTTTGGGCAATGCTGTTTTTTGTCTACTTCAGCACGAACTATTTCACGCAGGACATGATGGCCGCGAATACCGAGCTTCTGATGGCGCTCCCATATGCAGCCGCGTTCTACTTTTTCATTCTCGGCAATGCCAGGTACGTCGAGAAGGGAGAAAGCGCGAGCCTGGCGCCTTCTACTGCTGCTGCTTTGGTCGCCGCGGGATTGTTGAGTGGGCTCGCGGCAATGTTCAAGCAGATTGGAGTACTCAATCTTGGGTTCTTCGCGCTTTATCAGGGTGTCGCTGCTTGGAGAACGGTGCGAACTAACGAGGGTACTACCTCGTTGGGAGCTTTCTTCGGGCGTGTGTTTCTTCGTCTTTCGTTAGTCGGTGTTGGATTCGCGCTGGTGCTGGCGGCGTTGGTCGTGTGGCTCAAGTCAAGTGGAGCCCTCGGCGATTTCTGGCGGAACGGCATCGTTCTGAACATGTTTTACATAGACTCCGAACCGTTTGGTTTGTGGATGAAGTTCATGCTCGGCCGCGGCTTGGGCTACGTGTTCTTCAACGCGACGCTTTGGCTGCTTGCAGCCTGGGCGGTGTGGCGCTCAGCCAGGCAACTAACCAGGCGTGGAAAAGATGCGGGCTATGAAGCGGGGCTTGAGCGGTGCGATGTTACGGTAGCTGTCTGGGCTTTGGTGTCGCTGGTCGGGGTTGTAATGAGCGGGCGGTTTTACGGTCACTACTTCATACCGGCGCTGCCTGCGCTTTCGTTGCTCGCAGCGCGTGGATCGAATCTCCTCGCTGAAGCGCTGATCAGGCCAGCCCATAGACGAAAGACGCAGGCGGGAGTCGCTGCGTTGGCTCTGCTCTTCTTACCCGGCTTGTTCCGGTGTCATCACCGCACCGCCGTGCTGGCTTACGAAACCGTTACGGGAACACGCACACGCTGGAGCGGAAACTGGGGAATGACCAAGCGTGAGCAAGAAGCCGAGGTCGTCTCCGATTTTGTGCGCGCCGGAATCCCGGCTGGCGAACCGCTGTACATCTGGGGTTACGCACACGACGTTTTCTGGCGCACGGGCTGCCGGCCTGCATCGCGCTACCTGACGCCGTACTACATAGACGGCCGCTTCGCTGACGCCGAAGCCACAGTGCCGGCATCGGGCCAGGAGTTTAGACGCGAGGCGGCAGCTAATCTGCTCGAGGACCTTCGCCGCAACAGGCCGCGTTTGATACTCGATGTTGAAGGCGGCTTCAAGGCGCTACCTCACGCTGAGCTGGTTGAGTTCATCGAGAAGAATTATCGCGATCAAGGAAGCGCCGGGCCTGATGCTTCGCGCCCGTTTCGGGTGTTGGAACTCAACGACGATGGGGAAAAGGATGAGGACGTGGAAGGACGGAGCTAGGAAAAAGATCGCTGCCTGCCCGGAGCCCTCGAACCTGATTGGGAATCTAGGCGTGGGAGAACCGAGTTTAAGATCTCAGATTTCAAATCTAAGAATTGGTCGTGCTGTTCAGTCTTTCGTTGATCCACTCGTCGATAACTGGCAGTGACTCGCGAGGGAAGACGTGTCCTACCTGAAAACTTCGATACTCTACTGAATGAGCCCGCCTCGCCATCGCATCCTTGAACGTACGCGTGCGTTCAAGGGGATAGAACTCATCGGTCTCGCCCGCGATTATCAACACGTCGGTGCCGCTCTTGCGATACTTATCCTGGTCCCAGTCGCCGGGAATGCCGCCGCATACGGCAATCACACCTCGAATGAACCCCGGATGAGTGAACGCGAAGCGGTAGATCAGCGAGACTGACTGCGAAAATCCGAGCAAGAAGACGGCCCGACGGTCGATTGCGTGCTCGGCGGCAGCGTCTTCGATGACCGACAGTAGCGTCTGATGATGAAGCTTGATGGTTTCCTCGGCTTTGTACTGCATCATCCATCCGAACCCGATCTTCGGCCTGGCCGGTTCACTTTCCGATCGCACAAAGAACGCATTGGGACTCTGCACGGAGGCGATGATCAAATCGCTGGAGTTGATCTTCCGGGCCAGGGCCATCATCGACTCCTTGTTACCTTCGTAGCCGTGAAACGCGATGAGCATCGGCCTGGGTGTGGCCGCGCCGGCGTCCGGCACGTACAGGTCATAGTGAAGATTAATACGTTGCTCGGTTGCTTTTTCTATGATCATCCTGGGCGCCCTCGTCTCCTTTGCTTTGGCCGCGTAAGCAATGCGATATTATCTGAGCCTATGAGCATTGAAAAGTCGAGGAGATATGTGGTCTACGGCGCCGGGGCGATCGGTAGCGCAATCGGAGGGTTGCTGACCCGTGCAGGATCTCGCGTCGTCTGCGTAGCGAGACCTGCCCATGCTGAGGCGCTGAGGCGAGGAATCGTCATCAAGAAAGAAGACGGCGAAGACCTGATGGTGAGAGCCGATGCCGTGACTGCGGCAACCGATCTTTCGCCCGAAGACGGCGACATCGCGATCCTCACAACCAAGTCTCAAGGTACCGAATCAGCGGTCAAAGAACTCTTCGAGCAATATGGCGCAGCTCTGCCGATCGTTTGTCTGCAGAACGGCATTCGCAACGAAAATATCGCCGCGCGCCGCTTCGACAAGGTTTATGCCGGGTTGGTTTTTCTAAGCGCAGTCCAGCTTGAGCCCTCGGTGATAGCGCTACCGCAAGGCGGCACGGTTTCAATCGGCTGTTATCCCTTAGGGCTCGATGATGTGTGTCGAGAACTGTGTGTTGACCTATGCCGCGCAGGGCTTGAAGCAAGCGCGTCGGCTTACGTAATGGCAATGAAGTGGGGCAAGCTCGTCGCGAACCTTAACAATGCGACCACCGCCATAACCGGCTATTGGCTGGAACAAGCGATGTTGGACGCGGACATGCGTAAGCTGATGCTTGAAGTACGCGAGGAAGGCTTGGGGGTGCTGGACGCAGCAGGGATTGCTGTAGAGCCGCCCGCCGACGTGCCCTCGCCGATAAGAATACGCGAGATGACTGAGAAACTGAGACACCCTCCTCGCCATTCCAACGATTCGGCCAACCTTCCAGAAGAACGTCGCACCTATTCGTCGATGTGGCAGGATCTCTACGTGGGCCGGAAGACAGGCGAAGCCGAATTCCTGAATGGCGAGATCGTGGCCCTAGGCGAGAAGCTCGCCATTCCTACCCCTTACAACTCGACGTTGTTAAAGATCGTCAGTGGCATGTTCGAAGAAGGTCTCAAGCCGGGCATTTACCGTCCATGTGAGCTTAACGACCTCATTCGAGCTCGATCGGGCCGGCGGATCGCGTGAGAGCGACAGAAGGAAGCCAGGAGTTCGGTTAACACGCTTCAGGACCCTACGGAGCAACGCGATGCCGCCGGAGAACTGGCCGCTAGTTCGCAACAAATTCACAATCTTGACTTCGGTTGGTTTGCTGCTATATTGGACGCCATCAGCAGAACAGTCGGCCCCTAAAGAAACTAACCGACAAGCTTGATAGGTTCATTGTTGCGCGCCCAGTTGGTCCATTACCCAAGCCGCTGTGCGCCTTGCTAGAGGTGGGAGCAATGTTACAAGCGAATAAGGTGGCGGCAAGCATCGTGACGTTGATGCTTGTTTTGGTGATCCCGTGTTCAAATGGTTTCGGGCAGAACAAAGATGTCAGGCAGACCGAGCCTTTTGATCCGGTCGCATTCATCAAGTGTTTTCGAATAGGCATGAGCTACGTTGAGGTTCAAGCGCTGCTGCCCAAGTCCGCCGAGCAGGACGCACTCGCCTACGTGCCCAGCGAGGAGGCGTTCTTGTTGGGCGTCGACATACGGGGGCAGGCCACGTGGAGCGCTACTTTCAAGTTCGATACTCTTGACACACCCGCCCGCCGGCCGGAGGTGCTTATCGAGTTCAGTTGTAGCGCGGGGCTATCAACCCGAAGCGAATCCTTTGAAACAATAGTTCGAAAAGTTACCGCGGCTTTTGGGGACCCGGTCGAGCTAAACCGCTCGCAGGAGCGGTTTCAGCAAGCGGGGTGGAGGGTGTCGGGCGGGTCAGTCCTGACTCTCGAGTATTCCAAGATGCCGGCTGCGAGCAACGTCACCATCGATTTCGTGATCAAGAAGAACCGGCGTCGCGATGCGCCCGATAGTAAGGCGGTCGCGTAGCCGCCGTTCTCGGCTTTTTTCAAGCGGCCCGGACCGCCCATGGATGGCCTCTTCAATTTATCTTCTTCTTAAATCTAGGGTTCTCCGCGCGTGAAAACCCCCGGTCCGTCGCGGCTACGCCTTCGGGTCGGGCGTTGCCCAAAAAGTATGCCACAAGTTTCATTTGGTGTCACTTCAAATCGACATTTTGGGCAAACGCCCATTCTGCCCAAAAAGTCAGTAGCGGCGCGACCTGCCGAGAGCACGTTTTCTATATGCCGAGGGTGTGAGGTCAAAGCGCCTCTTGAAGTGCTGTAGAAAGGTTTGCCTGTCCGAGTACCCCACTGTTGCCATAACTTGCTTGATGCTTAGAAAAGTCGTTGCTAAAAGGTGACTGGCTTTTTCTATTCTGAGTCTTATCAAATATTCAATTGGCGAGACGCCGATTTGCGTTTTGAACACGCTCGAAAAATGTGAAGGTGACAAGTTGACCAACTCCGATAACTCAAGCAACGTAATGCTCCGATGAAGATTTGTTCTCATGAAGTCAATCGCAGCTTGGGCTCTCGCCTCGTGAAGCGGGTTATCTGGCACCTCTGATTCAATCTCATATTCTTGTACAGTCCGGGGCCGAGTGATCGTAACAGCGGAGCGTCGCTTTTGCCTCGATCTGACATCCGCCAGCGTATTTCGCCATTCAGGATCGAACGGGCCAAGCGGAGACGATACCGCTACGAGCACCGCGTTTTCAGCTTCCGACAGTCTATTAGCCTCGATCAGTTCCGTTGCATAGGAATTCATCGTCTGGAAATAAGTTAATGGCTCAGCGTAACGCGCCAGAGGAAGCAAGTTTTCAATATCACTCAAGGCTGACGCATGATAGCCTTCTATCGCTTTCACGGTGGCAATGCCCGTTGACGCTTTGATGAAGTCTGAGACTGTAGGATTAGGCTTTAAGGCTTCAGTGTAGAAGTACAGGGCACGCTCAGGGCTGCCTTGATAAACCTCGAACGCTCCCCTTGATATGAGCGCCTTAGCCTTATACGTCTGGGATTGTTCAGCAATCCGCTCTAAAAGTTCAGATTGATACTCCCGCTCTCTGCACTTACACCAAACGAGATAATATTGCCCGATTAGTTGGTATTCTCTGACGGGAATATTGACTAGCATTCGCGCTAGTTCTCTGACGCGCTCCGTTTGGTTGAAAGCGTGAGCCGTCCTTATCTTTTCGTGAATCCGGTTTCCTAGTTCTTGGTAGGTAGTAATTCCACTGAGTAGCTGCTGATAGAATTTGGTTCGCTCAAAAGGAGAGACGATGAAAAGACTGCTCTCTGTCTGTTTGCTCATGTCGTGTCTGTGCTTACCAGTCTTCGCAGGACACAATGTAATCGGCGGCTGGTGCGAATGCAGCACACCGGGTTGTATTTGCGAACCCGATGAGAACCGGGCCACTGCACCGAAAGAGTCCGAGCCTCGCGATCTAGGCCCAGAGGTTCTCTTGGTATTTGCGGTGCTGCTTCTGGCACTCAGATACAAGGCTTGAGCAAATAAACAATCCGTTACATCGGGCCGCTCTTGTGGCGGCTAACTATTTGTCTGCCCGGGGCAGTGTATCACAGGACACAGAAGACTCAAGCGGAAGGCATGTATGCGATTTGGCTAATAGGTAGGTTATGTCCCGATTGAGCCTCGAAACCCTAACCCCTGCTCACTTGGTAGCTTTCTCTTTCGGACTGTGCTTGAAATGGATAATTCCTTGTCGGTCGGGCGAGCTATTTCCCCCTGGCTCGAAATGGGCTCCTACGAATCCAGGCAGCCTTGACACGCTGCCTGACGATTGAATATAGTACGGCCCACCTGGGGAATATTCAGTTTACGCGTAGGCCAATGCTCAAGCTAGTAGAGCGGGGTGAAGTCGCCCTCAACCAGACGGAGACTCCTTGAAGTTGTCGTCAAGACCGTAACTGCAAGAAAGAATCACGGATGAAGAAGTCGCGCGGATATGCACCGTCTATGGTGAGACGGTTGTACAGGAATTCTCTTCGGTAGCAGTCAGTCGCGTTTTTGCCCGAGAAGTCAGTTGAAATTCTTTCGCGCTGCTAGGCTTTGAATGGGACTCCCTGAAAATAGGAGGGTGGAATGAAACGACTTCTGACCGTGAGCCTGTTTTTGCTCTTCACCTTACCGACCAGCGCGAAGCCGCTTTGCACGGACGCAGCGCTTAATCGACTTACGCGCGGCCTCACGTTCGCGACGATGCTTGAAAAGCACGTGCGCCCATTTATGCTGCGCGGCAAAGCAGCGGAGAGATTCATGCGGCGCGTTCGGGCTCTTGATGACCGAGAGTGTCAGCCTTCAATAACGTTCGAGCAAAAGGCCGCGTACATGATCGACGCCTCTACGGACCCTGATAACAGACCCCAAGCGAGGCGCCTCAAGTCTCTGCTCGACTACATGCGAGCGAACCTTGCGAACCTTCAGGTTGCCTACTTCGGCGAAGAGCCAGAGTGGGACGTATGTATTTTTGGCCGCGACAGATGTGGAAACATCGTTGGCGTGCGAGTGGTCGAAGTAACGTAAACTTTCCCCTAAAGCACCCGCTATCTGAGCCAGCGGACCCCGTCGTGATGTGAACATGTTTCCTCGTCGGTTTTGGCTATAGCCGTACGACCCATCACTGCATTCGGCGGTTGCGCCCGCCGGCGCTTGGCCCGTCTTTGATTCCGCAGGCGGCTTCTTTGCCTTGCTCTTGTCACTATTGACGACCGGGTTCTTGACCGTCACGCCAGCCGCGCTTACGGGCACCGTGATCGAGGCAAGGCCGAGCACAAGCAGCAATGATGAGCGATGCTAGAACGTGCTTTCTGTTCATCTGAGATCATCCTCCTTATCTTCAAGGCAGAGCGTCCAGTGATTTCCATCCAGCATCACTGTTGACGCTGCACTTATCGCCAGTCTCACAAAACTCTAGTTTGAGAACCGGGTGAATCTCCCAGTTATTCACGCGAACAAGGTGGTGCCTGATGAAATGCTCTGAGTCAAACATAAGAAGGCCGGTGACCCGAACTCGAAGCGCCTTTTTCGGCCTTTTCTCTATCAATGGCTGTAATTGCTCCCGCGTGAAGTTGGGATGATCAAGTCTTACGCGCGGCGTAAATTCTGCCGTTATTGATTCCAATTCGCGAGAGTGGAAAACCGTTTTGTTCGTGGTCGCGTTGTTAGACACTGGGAATTTGTCAACTGTGGCTTTCGAGACCAAGACTAAGTGGTTATCCGTGTCCGCTTTACTCGTAAGCCCACAATTGCAGGACTCGGCACCTTCCGCCTTTGCTACAAGCAAGAAAGCGGTAACGGTGACCTTTTGCCCTTCTCCTAGGGCGGTCAACTCCTCGCGGGTGTCGCCTAGAGAAAAACTCTCCGGGTCATCAAGCTTCTTTATAGAAGCTAGACTGCGCACGGTAGCGGTTTGACTATCGGAACGGATATTCTTGCGCCGGTTCAGATTCCCGTCGAAGCTGGTACCGCATCCTTCGTCTGGACAAGCTGCAAGATTAGGCTTGCACGGAGGTTTTTTCTGGGCGTAGGTGGTCGGCGAGATCGGCAGAGAGACGAGCGCTAACAATACCAACAGCGCCCCTATGCTCATTCTTTTTTTCATGGGGTCTTTCTCCTTTTGATTAGCGACTCAAAACAGGTAGGGCGCTATTGTACTAGAACACACACTAAAGGGCCGGGCAGCGGCCACCTCCACGCGGGAAGCGAACCGGCGAGACAGGTATTATCAAGACAACATCATGCGCGAGATCACGTGTGTTTGGGCAACAGTGCGCCGTCAGTGCTCCTTATTGTATTTGCCAAGTTATGGTCTTTCGTGACTGCTTCTGTGCAGAGGTAGTCGCTTGCGGTCCGACTTGTATTTCCAACAAGGAGTATGCCGAATCGCCAGATAAAGAGGTAATCGTTTGGCCTCGAACCTGCATTTTTATTAACCAGGCATCCTCGTCGGTACGGTTGACTGAAACAGCGTAAACAATATCGGAGAGCTCGCCCGTCTTAACAAGTCGATTCAGCCTTCGGGCTTCGTTATCGTAACGCTTAAAGAAGCGACTGTGATCTCCTTTGTTCAAGAAGGCCTCTACGTCGGGCGACGCTAGCGCAACCGGCGTCCAAAAGATCCGATGTTCGCCAGGAGAGATCCCGTAGACGTTCATTTCAGCCAGAGTTATAGCGAATCGGGGATGCTTGAGACTTATCTCCCTGATTAATTCATTAGGGAGTTTTAGAGGTCGCCTATTGCGTGGGGCCAACGAGCTTACGCTTAAAAGGAGATCACAGGTTCCGCTCTCCGCGCACGCACCACAATTGAAGGTCCGGCAATAGGATGAGTCACCTCCCACGCAGGCCTTACAGTCGTCCTGCACGCCGCATCCAACACATTGCGGTTTGGGATCGCTCTTCGCGATAATCGTTAGAGGCAAACATAGCGCAACGATAAAAACTACAATTGCCCGCACGTAACGTTGTTCCATCGGATTCCTCCTGTTCGGCCAAGGTTTGCAATCCGCAAAGGGAGATCTGAGGGCTTTCAAGAGCCAAGCAGGAACTCACTTCTGCTTTGAAAGACGCTCCTTCTGCGGTAATCTAAGTGTCGCGACTTCAGAAAATGGCGAAGTACTTCCTTATGAAAAACATTACTCTACAGCGGTGCTTCTACTGCAAGGCAGGGAGTCGGTTGGGCTTTACTCCCTCGATATAGATGACGGATTCGCTTATCGCTATAATGCTGATTGACAAACTTTTTTTGCAGCATTGAACTGGCTTTGGGCCGACAAGAACTAAACATTGCAATGGCGAGCCTTACGGCTCCGCAAGCGATGCTTCTAGGATCTAATTCCGTAACAGAGGGCACATTGTATAACAGAAGGGACTAATGTCAAAGGAGTTTTGAAGGAGTAGTGGGGTATAATACCCCACTATCAACAGGGCTGTTCTTTCTGCGCGGTTCCCAAGCCGCGGTCAACGTCCATCTCTTGTCAGGATGCCATAGCCCAGGTACGTCACATTGAACTTCGAGAGTAATGAGCTACACAGAAAGGATACGACAATGAAGCTTGGAATCAACCGCTCTATCGCCAGCGTGCTTAGCCCATTGTTCAGGCTGCCTATCAAGTGGTATGCGATAGCTTATTTTGTACTCATCCCCCTCTTCGCCTTCTTCTATTGGCTGCTCCCGGGTGAGTTCTATCACGCGAACGTCGCTCGCGAGCCCTCGGTGCTTGAAGATCAACGGCGCATCGGCAAGCAGTTAGAGCAGGAGATTGTACAGGCCCTCAACGCTCGTCATGATAATAGTACAGTCACCGTGGGCGATTGGAGCATAAACTCCAACTCCTTTTCAGTACGCTCACTGACGACGACCGGTGAGGAGGTGAGTTTTCTTCTAGATCTGAAACTCACAAACCCGCATCAGCCACTAAAACATTCTATCGCTCTCACAGTTACAATGCCCGTTAAAGGGGTGGCTGGAAGTAGGTCAATAGGTGAACCGGAGATGCCACTCTTCAAACCGGTGACGGTTAGCATCCCAGATTTCCCACTTCGCTCGAATGAGCAATGGAGTATTAGTTTTGTAAGAGAGTTATTTCCGGCAGATGATGCGGCCGCTTCGGGGACTTATTTGCGCATCTCACCGTCGCTACATAGACATATTCTTAGCTTGGCAAAAGGCATCAAGGGTGATCCGTCAGAACTCAGCGGCCATTGGCCGAGAATGGTGTATTTGAGCGCTGTAACAATCACGACACTTGGTTACGGTGACATTGCACCCTTAACCAATACAGCCCGCGGACTCATTACCGCAGAAGCAGTAGCCGGCATAATTGTTGTTGGCCTATTTTTGAACGCCGTGGCAGGCGAGCGGGCTAAAGAGAAATAATAGTTTGTCCCCGTGCTTTATTGGACGGCGTTCTGTGCTGTATAAGAGACGTGAGTTTGTCAGCACGTTAGGAAGACTACAGTTGACATGCGAGAAGATTGAGTGTTTAATGGAGCGGCGCGGCAATCACGCCTTATCTTAGATCCCCTTGAAGGGCGTCATCCCCAACTGGGGAGTGTTCTGGCGGGTTGCTTTTGTGGCGACCGGCGTTGATGATTTGGTGGTCTATCTGCACGGTGCGGGAAACCTCGTGAGGGGCGGATGGTGACGAGACATACCATGATCGCAAGAGTTTTGGTCCTCTGTTTATTTCCGCTTGTACAACCTTGGGCGCAGGCGACAGTTGCACTGGAATTTAGTCCGAGCGTTGAGGTCCTAATCCCTCAAGGGATGCCTATCAAAATGGATGTGCAGCGCGATCAACGAACACCTAAGATCGTAAAGTATGTCATCAAGAGGATAGTGCCCAAAAATGCAAGCCGCGCAAGCATTATCGCAGTTTTGGTCGACAAGGACGGAGTGATCAAAATTATCGACCCAATGGTAGGAGATCACCTTACCGATCCTATGACCATTGCTACGGCAGATAAGAGCATTGCGCGCATTCTCCTTATTGTTGAATGGTTGGAAATGAACAATGGCAAATGGGTGATAGATACTAAGGCTGACGAATTGGACATTGAATCTCTAGTCAAACGCGGCGCTAAGGCGCTGCCGTGTGCAAAGTTTGTCGGACGGAAGTGACAGTGGAGTTTTGGTAGAGCCAGGCTCCATTTGGCTGTGTTTCACCCCAGACTGCTCCTGCTCAGTCCAACTCGTTCCAAAATGTCGCTTCAGTTCCTAGCTCATAGGCTGACTGTATGAGGCAGCAGAGATTGTGACAGAGGATTTTGCAAAGCGCTTCGTTCGCCTGCGCCGTGAACGTCTTGCTTCTGAGATACCCGCCAAACTTCGCCTTGATCATGCTGAACGTAGATTCCACGTTTGAGCGTTTGTGATAGTGCTGATAGAACTCGCCCTGATTCATTTGATAGTAGTGAAACATTCTATGCCATATATCAACTTTGCCCGTTGGCTTCGTGTTTTTCTTAAAGTCGATGTAAGGCTTGATCCCTTTGTTTTCCGCCACCGTGAGATTTGCCCTGCTTGAATACGCTTTGTCCGCTGAGACTTCCTCAACATCGAAATGTTTAGCGGTTGTGTTGACGAGGGGCGCAAACATATTCGTGTCGTGAACGTTCGCGCCAGTGATCTCAACCGAAGTTACGATGTTAGTCTTCACGCCGCACATCAGATGAACTTTGATCCAGTCGTGCTGATCCATTTCCTTTCCGTACTTCGCAGAAAACCAGCGTGAATAAGTTGCTGTTGAGAAGCCGGACGCATCAACGGCGAAGTCGGTTTCAATTGTCTTTAGCGGAAGGCTGCTTTCTTCGATGAGCCGCTTTAGATATGAAGTCAATTCCGGCTTCTCAAGATAGCCGATGATCGAGTTGTAGTGAGGAAGCCTGGCGAGATAGTGCCTCGCGTAAGCGTCCTTGAGATCGGTTATGAAGCGCCGCGAGGACACCGTAGAGTAGACCTTGTACGTCGAAGCAAAGATCATGTCGGCCATCGACAATCGCGGTCTGCCCATCGTTTGAATCGGTTCGTCTATGCCAGAGCAAAGCTCATAGAGCAGCGACAGGAGTCTAGCCTTTTCGTTCGTCTGAGCGCTGTTGTAAGCCGGCCATACCTGTTTGTATCTTAGCTTGACTGTCTCAGTGACGATTGTAGTAATCGTTTGGCCGTCATTCGTTGCCGTGACACTTCTTTCTCGCTCGACAACGATCACAGTTGCAAGAATATGCTTGCAGGGAAGCTGGCGCTTAACGTAATCGGGGCAGGTGCAATGCTGCAAATCCGAATCAACTCCGTAGTGGCCACGATTGGTCTGAGAAGGAACGAGCCAAATGTCGCCCTTCTTCGCGAGGTTACTTCTCGCTGCGATGACTAATGCTCTCTGTTCTCTTTCACTCATTGTGAACCTTGCCTTTCTTTGGCGACCGGCTCACAATGACTTTGCTTGGAATCAACGTGAGCAATCGCGTTTGGTTTTCAAAAGAGGCTCTAGCGGTTCGCGCCGTTAGGGCCTTGTTGCTATGCGTGAATTATACGTGCGCGGGTACGTAGAAGTCAAGCAAATAGGGTTGACTATACGAGGCCGGGCACGTATACTCTCAGCCATGCCAAGACAAAAGAAAAAGAATGCAGCGGCGGTCGCTTTGGGGCGTAAAGGCGCTAGGAAAGGCGGCCTTGCTCGCGCAGCGAGTATGACGGCAAAAGAGCGCAGCGAGAGCGCGAGACAGGCTGTAGTGGCTCGGTGGAAACGCTATAGAGAGAAGATGGCCGGGAAGAACTAAGGCTTAGTCTCTGCGGAGTCCTCTAGATACCAGTAAAAATCCTCACTCAAAACGGGCACCCTGGTTAGAGGCTTTGGCCCGTACTGGCCGAAAAACAATTCAAGTTGCTCGACAAACTCTGATTTCACGGCGCGGGCTCTGATATTGGTGCGATCCGCAGTCGGTTCCAGTACCAGAAACCTGTTGATTTTCCCCACACCCGGAGCGCCGCTCAGATAGGCCACCCTGCTCGCTTCATAGACGTGGTACAGGGTCGTGTTCACATCAAGAATGCTGTCTTGATGGCGCTGATAAAGGACCGATTCGGCTACCGTGCCGCCTGAGCCGATAGCGGCGAAATTCTGACGGTGAGTTACTTCGCCAGAACCGTCAATAGTGAAGATGTAGGGGAAGTGCATCTCTTTTAGAA
Organism: Acidobacteriota bacterium; assembly: GCA_038040445.1. Classification (NCBI taxonomy): domain Bacteria; kingdom Pseudomonadati; phylum Acidobacteriota; class Blastocatellia; genus Candidatus Onstottus; species Candidatus Onstottus frigus. The sequence continues at coordinate 22,035 of JBBPIG010000030.1, forward strand.
AGCCATAAGTCAGAATCGTGCAGCCGAAGTCAATTTCCTCTAGCTCATAGAGCATTCGGTTTCTGACTTCCAGCGTTAGCTCGTGCTCGCCATTCTCTAAAAACCTCTTGAACGAAATACCAAGGCGGCGGTTGACCGTCTGATCACAGAGAAGCGTCTTATGAGCATTTGAGGCTTCGTTTAGCTTGTCAAAAATGCTGTCCACGTTAAGATCGGACGACCGCAAAAGTGTCCGAAACGTCGCTACCATTTCTTCGGCTTTGGATAGCTGACCGGACATCAAAGCTTGCCAGCCGGGCCGGACTAACCAGTCAAACTTGAGAGCAACGTCGCCGCCAGCCGTACCCGTTTCGGCTCTGGCGTCCGTGCAAGCGACTATCCGAGGTTCCTTAGTGTCTTTTTCTCGACAGGCAGCGGCAATGCAAAGAGTCATGTCGGTTTCCCAAGGCGGCGTCGGCTCTTTCTTCCTACGTTTCGGATATTGTAGACTGTCCTGATTCCTTTTTCGAGAGAAAACCGATTTATGAGGCAGGAGCCGTCTTTTTGAGGCAGACGCAGTTTCTAAGGTAAAGCTGTCTTGAGCCCTGAAATTAAGACACCGCCTTTTTGTGCAGACCGCCGACTTTTTGTGCAAAGTCCTTATCTGGATAGAGCAGGACTCGCCGACTTTTTGGGCAAGTCGCCTACTTTTTGGGCAGGATACTTTTTGGTTGGCTTTTTGGGCAAAGCCTTCGGGTCGCTATCCTCTTGAACCACAATATATTGTACTTTTCGATTGACACGTGCCTAGGTATAGAGTACACTCCGAAACCGCTACGGAAGAGACAATAGATCAAAAGATAGGGCTACACGTTGTAGTTAGCCGGTCCTGGGCGTTATCATGGGACTTCAGTTAGGGCCGGGATAGGAGCAGGCAGCGAGCATCACGTGACGATTTGAGCACTCACGCCTCGGAGCAGCCCGGCCAGGCAGGAAGTCGACTGGCTGAGTTGTAAAAGACAAACCAGTTAGGCAGCAAATCAGAAAGTCCCCAACTTGACCCCGCGACTTGCTGGGTATCGGTTGATCTCTCTTCAGCGAGCAAGATCGGCAGTTACGTTGAAACCATGGATGGCACACTAAGGAGACACTAGAAATGTCCACCCGATCTGTCGGCGATATACAGAAGTCAAATGGGCAGACCTCAGTCGACGACTCGATTACGCCTATTGTCCCTCACGCGGATGTGCGCAAGTCCGGGGCAGTCGCCGAAAGCAACCAGCTCAGTCAACTTGGACAAAAGATTTTCCTCGATCGGTATGCGATGAAAGACATGAGCAAGAGAACGCTCACGCCAGACGATATGGTGATCGTCTGTGTCGACGCAAAGACCGGCCAGCGCGAGATCGGCGTCGTTACCGAAATGGATGAAACGGCGGCCGGCGGCGGCGGGCGGGTTACGGTCGAACTCCAGGATGGGACGAAGATTGAATGCTTATCTGAGCACGTATCGAAGCCGATCGAGACTGATCCCGAGCAAATGATGGAACGAGTCGCCCGCGGGATTGCGGCCGTGGAAGGCGAGCGGGCCGACGAGTGGTACCAGAATTTTCGATGGCTTCTGAACGGATGGAAGTTCGTGCCCGCCGGGCGAATCCTCACAGCCGCGGGCACCGATCAACAGCTGACTTTTTACAATTGCTACGTCGTACCCTCTCCGAAAGACTCGCGACGGGGCATCGTCGACACGCTTTCGCAAATGATGGAGATCATGTCCCGGGGAGGCGGTGTTGGAATCAACGTCAGCAGCTTGCGGCCTCGCCATTCCTACGTAAAAGGCGTGAATGGGCGCTCGTCGGGGTCCGTGTCGTGGGGCGCGCTGTATTCGTTTGTAACCGGCTTGATAGAGCAGGGCGGATCGCGGCGCGGCGCGTTGATGCTGATACTGAACTGCTGGCATCCCGATGTGGTCGAGTTCATCACGTCCAAACGCGAGATGGGAAAGATCACCAATGCAAACATCTCGATAGGGATCACCGACAAGTTCATGGATGCCGTCCACGCAAACGCCGATTGGGACCTGGTGTTTCCTGATACATCCGATCCCGACTATGGCCAGATGTGGGATGGCAACATCGACAAGTGGCTTGCCGCCGGTAAGCGCGTGATCGTGCACAAGACGGTTAAGGCGCGCGCCATCTGGGATTCGATCATCGAGTCGGCATGGGCTTCGGCAGAACCAGGCGTGTTCTTTATCGAACGCTCGAACAAAATGTCTAACTCGTGGTACTACGATGCGGGTTATCTTGGTTGCACCAATCCTTGCGGCGAGCAGCCTCTGCCGGGCTTTGGCGTATGCAATCTGGGCGCGATCAGCCTGTCGAGGTTTGTAAGCGAAGGCGACGTCGCGTGGGATGATTTGGGCAAGGCGGTGCGCTATGCGGTCCGTTTTCTCGACAATGTAATCGACGCAACCCCCTACTTCTTCGACGAGAATTATGCTCAACAAAAAGCGGAGCGGCGCGTGGGCTTGAACACGATGGGTCTGGCCGAGATGCTGATCCGGCTGGGCATTCGTTACGGCTCAGAAGAATCGGTGCAGTTCATAGACCGGCTGTATCGCTTTATCTCCGGGGAGGCTTATCATGCTTCGGCGGAGATAGCGTCGGAGAAGGGACCCTTCCCGATGTTTGACGCAGAGAAGTTCCTGGAGTCAGGCTATATGCAGAAGATGCCCGACGACGTTCGCGAAGAAGTACGCGAGAAGGGTGTGCGCAATGTGACGTTGTTGACTCAGGCGCCGAACGGCACAATAGGCACCATGGTCGGTACTTCGACCGGCATCGAGCCGTTCTACTTCTGGAACTACTTCCGCAAGTCGCGGCTTGGCAAGCACGAGGAGCGAGTGAAGGTCCTGGAAGAATGGCAGCAAGCTCACCCTGGAGAACCACTGCCCGGTTACTTCGTGACTGCGATGGACCTCGCCCCCGAAGAGCACGTCAAGGTGCAAGCCGCGATTCAGCGTTGGGTCGACTCGTCGATTTCGAAGACCTGCAACCTCCCGGCTTCCTACACTCCTCAGCAGACGCGCGAGATATACGAACTGCTCTACCGGTCCGGGTGCAAGGGCGGGACGGTATATCGCGACGGCTCTCGCGATGTGCAGGTGCTCAATTTGAAAGAAGAAGACAAGCGGGTGAGCGAGCCGGCGCCGGACACGTCGAAGGGCGCTATGGTTGCGCTTGCCGGCGAGCAGCGGCCTCAAGCTGCATCGGTGGCTACACCGGTTGAAGGCGAATCTGAGGCTTCTTCCTCGAGCGAGCTCGTTCAGAGCGACGGGGGCTGGCAGCCAAAAGTTCGTCCGCGCCCTTACAAGCGCCGCGGCTACACAGTCAGCAAGGCCACTCCGTCGGGCACCGCACATATCACTATGAACGAGGACGAGGAAGGTCATCCGTTCGAAGTCTTTCTCGAAATCGGCAAAGCGGGTTCGGACATCAAGGCGATGGCTGAGGCTATGGGGAGATTGATGTCGCTGATCCTGAGAATGGCATCGCCGGTTTCGCCACTCGAGCGCGTTCGCGAAATTGTGAAACAGATTTCCGGCATCGGAGGCGCGCGCTCCTACGGATTTGGCAAGCGGCGAGTGCTTTCGTTGCCTGACGCAGTAGGACAGGCGCTTGCCGAGAACTATCTGAACATAAGCCACGGAACCGAGGGCGACGGTCAGGGCGCGGAAATGGGGGTCGATGGTTCGGTCATTGCGGCATCCTCGGTTCACAAGGCTTCCGCCGTGACCTCTGGCTCTATGGACCTCTGCCCGACTTGTGGCGACTCTACATTCGCGCGAGTCGAAGGGTGCCAGACTTGCTACGCTTGTGGTTACTCCGAGTGCTGATTTAGAACGGGTGCTTCTCTCAGTTAGAGAAAGGCGAGCCGCAAGGTTGCTTTGCAGGCTCGCCTGATTTTTTGAAGCGGCTCGCGCGGACGCGCGAGCTTCAGATCACTGGCGTGTAAGACGGATACGTCTTTCGGATCTTGCCTTCGATCTTCTGTCGCTCAGACTCTGCGGTGGTTGCTGCAAGCTGTTGACGAAGTCTCTTGCGCTTCTGATAGCGCTGGCGGCGGCGTTTTATCTCGCGGTCACGTTCTCTCATTGTTGTGTGTGATTCTCGCTTTCTAGTCCTCCGACTTTGGGCGTCAGTCGGGTTCGGCATCCATGAACCTTGGCCGATTAACGCGCTGATTCTAGCCCTTCGCATCTAACCCGGTCAACTGCGCCGATCAGAACTGCGCCGATCAGATCTCTACCGATCAGATCGAGCTTGAGTCAATGGGTGGTCTGAAACACCGGAAGAATCGGTACTTCGTGGGTATTGAGACTCGAAAAAAACTGACTTGTAGCAAATCTCAGCGATGTTATAATCCGGTCATCAAAGGTGAAACGCCCTCAGGACAGAACCGCAATCTATTCAAAGGTTATCGAGTATGGGCACAAGTAACGCTGGCTCCGGTTTTCCACTAAGCAATCAGATCACCCGCGACTACAGGATCATTCAGTTGCTCGGCAAAGGCGGAATGGGCGAGGTCTATTTGGCAGAGCAACTGCGCGTCGGACGCCGGCGTGTAGCTCTGAAGGTGCTCAGTCGCGCCTGTTCGGAAGATCCCGAGATTATTAAGCGGTTCGAGAATGAAGCGGCTTCTGCGGGGCGCATTCATCACCGCAACGTCGTGATGATTTACGAGAGCCGCGTGACCGATGACGGCCAGATCTATGTGGTGATGGAGTACGTAGAAGGCAACAGCCTGGGGCATGAGATCGCCGAACGTGGAGCGCTGCCCCTGGCAGAGATTGTTGAGATTGCGAAGCAGGTCTGTGCAGGGCTGAGCACCGCACATAAACTGGGAATCGTTCACCGCGACATAAAGCCAGACAACCTCATGCTAGCCCGAGATGAAGAAGGTGCGTTGTTCGTGAAAGTGCTGGACTTCGGAATAGCGAGACTCCTGGAACCGGGAGAGGGCGGTGCCCAAACGAAGACCGGCGTCATCATGGGCACTCCTTTCTATATGTCTCCGGAGCAGGCGTTGGGGAACACCGGTGATAAGATTGACGCCCGTTCCGACATTTATTCGCTCGGCATGGTGGTCTATCAGATGCTCACAGGCCGGGTGGCTTTCGAATCTGATTCGTGGATGCGCGTGATGTACAAACACATACACGAGGAGCCACTGGCCCCTAGCCAATTGAGACCGGAGCTCGCCTCGTTTGAAGAAGTTGAACGCGTATTGCTGAAATCGCTCGAGAAGGACCGCGAGAATCGACACTCATCCGTCACCGAATTCGCGACTGAGTTGGAAAAGGCCTACAATCGTGCGAGAGTCGCTAATCCGGACGCAGTGACCCTGGCTTATGGCCCGACGGTTCTCACCGAGGGCTTGCCTTTCGCTCCTACTGGGAGCCCGACTGCCCCAAGTGCGACGATTCGCGATGCAGTTACACCCTCAACCGAAGCCGAGCCGGTGGCAGCGGCTGCAGTAGCTGTTCCCAAAACCTTCTGGACACGGAGAAACACGATTGCCGCGCTTGTTGTTGTTGTGCTTGTCGTGGCGGGGCTTGTGCGATTTGTCTTCATTCCGGGAACGGAGCCGGTCAAGTCAGAGACAGCAACCTCCGCGCCTTCGATTCGGCCCAGCCCTATGCCCGTGATTGAGACATTCAATTACACCGTGCTGAACGTCAGCCCAACTGGACAGCTTGCAGAACCGCACAGGCGAGAGGCTCGATATTTTAATGAGGATCTCGGCAGTCCGTTGACGATCGAGATGGTTGAAATACCAGAAGGCACTTACCTGATCGGTGCGCCGGCAGAAACGCAAAAGGACCGCCACCCAAATGAGCGCCCACAGCATACGGTGACCCTGCCGATGTTTTATATGAGCCGGACGGAAGTAACACAAGCGCAGTGGCTAGCGGTGAGTAAACTTCCGAAGGTGAGCCGAGAGATTGATCTAAATCCGTCGGGGTTCAAGGGCGATGCGAAGCTTCCCGTGCAAAACGTGTCGTGGTGGGAAGGAGTTGAATTCTGCGAGCGGTTATCGAAGGCGACGGGGCGAACATACCGTTTGCCTACGGAGGCGGAATGGGAATACGCCTGCCGGGCCGGTACCACAACGCCTTTCCATTTTGGCGACACGATAACCGCGGAGATCGTCAACTACGATGCCAACTATCCGTTTGGCGCCGGGCCCAAAGGAGTGACCCGGAAACAACCCGTCCCAGCCGGCAACACCGGAGCGCCGAATGCATTCGGGTTGAACAACATGCATGGGAACATGGCCGAGTGGTGCCTCGACCCCTGGCACGACAATTATATCGGAGCACCGACAGACGGCATAAGTTGGGAAGACGGAGGCAATCAGAGCCTGCGGGTGTTTCGAGGCGGCTCGTGGTATGACGGCGGCGATAACTGCCGCTCTGCTTTCCGCAACAGCTACGCTCCCGATGTGAAGCTCAGCTTCATCGGCTTACGCATTGTGATGGTCCCGCAGAAGTAGGCTTAAAGTAAGGGTTGGAGTTGTTCGACAGTCGGCCGCGAGCTTCGATTTAGCCGAACGCGCTGAACGCTGCCAAGCTTGCAGCAGAGCTGTTCGAGCGGATCGATCAACCCGCGGCTGAGGGGGGCACGGCTTTGCTTTGCAGAATTGTCGCGCAATCGACTGACTTCGTGCTGCTGTTTATGACCAAGAACGGAATTGACAGAGTGCTTTCGGATAAGAGGTAAGGTGACCGCTAAGATCCGCACGGGGAGGCCTTTGAATCTGCGGCTTGCACAAGACGGCTCATGCTAGAATAATCCAGACTTTAGCGCTTTCTGGGTGGTCTAAAACCTTGGCAAAGAGTATCCGTGAGTGATGCACATATGAAGAAGCTTCAAACAGCCCCGTTCTTGCTTGCGCTTGCACTGGTGATGACCTCATTTGAAGTTTCAGCGCAGGGCCAGGTGCGCCGAAATAATCGCCTGCCTCCTGGTCAGCGCGGAATCAATCGGCCGCCTTTCGGTATTCCGCAGCTAGGCCGCAATCGCCCGGGCAATCCCAATCAGCTAAAGAAGCAGCAATTGCAACAGCGGGTAATGCAGGCGATTGGTCTCAGGCCCGAACAGCGACTGCGAATGCAGGAGATCCGTCGCAGCCATGACGACGAACTCATCGGCGCCGGCCGTCGTCTAAGGCAGGCTCGTCAGGCGCTCGACCGCGCGATCATGAGCGAGCCGTTTAGCGAAGCGGAAGTGCGCGGGGCCACAGAGGCCTTGGCGTCGGCGCAGGCGGATAAGATCAGACTGGACGCAAGTGTTCGAGCCCAGGTGCGCGGCGTTCTCACTCCCGATCAGGTTCAGCGCTTCCATCAGCTTCAACGCGAGATGCGTCGCGGGATGAAAGAACAACAAAGGGACCAGGAAAAGGAGATGGGCCCGCAGGGGGTAAACAATGCTCCGGAGCGGGAAGAACTCGACCTCTTGTTTCTGTTTTCTGAAGGAAAGATCGGAACCTGACCTGCGAAGACTGCCCGAAAAGCCGCTCTGTTACTACTCAGCGTTGTTCAGTCATCGATCTTAACGATTTCACTCAGGGTGATACGACTCCCTTGACGTACTTTGAAACGATCCCGAGCCCGATTGCCGAGAGCAACGGATAGAGCCCATCCATCAGACTCCAGCCAATGATATAAGCAAGATTGCCCTGAATGAAGAAGAAGTGGTCCATCTCCCAGGTGCCCAGTATTTCGTGCTCGGCCCACTTCACCAGGAAGCTGAAGATCGCGAATAACGCGAACTGCTCCCAGAAAGGCTTTCGGTAGGTTCCTGCGTACAGAAAGCCCAAGCATAATCCTATCCACACGAAGGTATGAAGAAAGTTATTCAGCCAAGGCAGGAAGCTCATAATGCCGGCACGAAAGAAGACGTAGTTGCCAACAAACACGCCGACGGACCAGCCGAAGAAGAGTATCCAAAATGACCTTCGGAAGTTGAGCTCGACCGTTGCGTTCGCGTGCCGCATCAGGATGAACATCGCGCCGTATACGGCAAGCACAGCCACATAATCCACGACGCTATTCCGCGGGCCTAATAATTCATTTGTGAATGACTCCACGTGAACTCCTTTCAGGATGATCGCGCGCGCGCTCAGCAAGAATCGCCGGGGGCTACTTCGACTCGGCGACGAAAGGCGCAGCGTAATCCGCCAGCGCCATCACCGTAAGCTGAGGGTTGACGCCCAGGCTGCTGGGGAACACGCTCGCATCACAGACGAACAGATTGTCATAGCCGTAGGCCTTGAACTGCGAATCGACAACCCCCAGGTCGGGATTTGCGCTAAGCACGTTCCCGCCCTGCGGGTGCCCGGTACCGATTGTGATATCGCTCGAGTCTTTGACCTTATCGTACAGTTCCAGGAGTTGATCGGCGCTTCGAAACTCGTGATAAGCGAATGTGTTCGGAATGACGCATTCGGCATGGTCTTTAAAAAAGGCCTGCCCGCAAAGCACGAGCCCGTCGAGAAGCTTCCTCAAGTCGGCATCAGTCGGAACGTAGTTGATCTCGCGGCCTATCAGTCCTGCCCGGCGAACCTCGCCGTTGGATTCAGTGCCGACCAGCACCCCAGTACAGGTCATGCGGTTGTATCGGAGCATGTTGTTGAAGTGATCATCAAACCAGCCCGGCATGGTGAGCGCTTGAGAAACCGGTGGATTGAACCACGTCTCGATTACGTAGCCACGACTTGGAGAAGGCTTCAGGTAATGAGAAATCTGCAACCCACGATACGCGTTGATCTCCCTGTTGAACACCGCGGTCATCGGTGACCCCATGTTAAACGAGAGATGTTTTCCGGTTCGGCTCCCCCCGATGCCCGAACGGAGCAGGACTATGCTCGATGAAACTGCGCCTGCCGAGAGGACGAAAGTATTCGCCCGCACTTCAATTCGTCTGCCATCCTTTAGGGTGCAGGTGACGCCGGTGATTTGTTTCCCACGCGCGCTGAACTTCTGCGCTTCGCAACCAGCTAGAATTCGAAGAGCCTCTTTGCCGACATCTCTCTGGGTCATCGGCAAAATCGTGTCCAGCATCGAGAGTTTCTTGCCGTATTTGCATCCGATATTGCAGTATCCGCACCCGAGGCAATCGTGAATGTTGGCTTCGACAACCGAGTGCTTATTGGGCAGCTTGTCGAGCCCAAGCGCGACAACTCCCCTGTTAAAGAATTCCGCCCCCTCGTTCAGGTTCTTGTTCTGAAATTCCACTCCAATCAGTTTTCTGACGGCTTCGAACGAATCCCATATTCGCTTTTCGTCCAGGCCGGCATTGAGCGAGCCGGGATCGTTCCACCTGGCGAGAACTTCCTTCGGCATACAAAAACACACCGCGTTGTTGACGACAGTCGAGCCGCCAACGCAACTGCCTTGCAGCACCTGAAACCGAAAGTCGCGGCTGAGTTGCAACGCCCCGTCGCCGTAGAGCCTGGTCAACATATCGGCTTCATCTTCGGTAAACGTCTCCGGGACTTCGTGGTCTCCTCGCTCCAACATCAAGACCTGTCTGCCGGCGCGCGTCAGTTGGTGAGCCAGAATCGACGCAGCCGCGCCGGAGCCTATTATTGCTACATCGGCCGTCAACCTTTCCGTAGTAATCTCGGATGGGCTTTGGACGTAGAGGGGTATTCGCTTCGGGGGTTCTTGGTAAGCCAGCTTCTTGGGCGTGTCCTCGCGCTCTGTGAATCGGACGTAGCCTACCGATTCGAAGGTGCGTTGGTCGTTGTAGTAACCGAGATAAGAAAGCTGTTTGCCCATTCGGATCATGCCCTGAACGATTTGTCGCCAGAACTCGGGCACCAGCCTGCGGGTGACGTCTTGATAGAACCGCTTTCTAAGGAACTCGAGCCGGTCCTGAGGTGCAAGGTGCGACAACGGTGGCTTCAGCGAAAGCAAGGGATACGCTTCAATACCAAGCAGCACAAGCTTGGTGATCCATTTCGACTGGGCTTTGAAGCGAGACAGGTAGTTATCGACGTTGCTCGCCACTTCATCGGGGGTGATGACTCGGGTCTTCCCCGTGACCACGACGTCCGCGAGTGCCGACAGAGCGCGATACTGCGTCGGTGACAGATAAGCCAGGCCGTAGTACGAACGGTCGGCCGCCAGGTAAAACCAAACTAGAAGAATAATTATGACCCCGTCGAGAACCATTGATCCGAAGAGCAACGTTTCGATGGGCATCCGGGTCGCCGACGACTCGAACGTAAGAAAGAGTATGAGCGAGCCACGGGTGTCGCCCCACAAAAGCACGGCGGCCACCGCGATCTCGGATAGGACGTGCCCCACTATGACAAGGACAGTCAGCAGGCGATACCGGCGCACGTCGCCGGAAGCAAAGAAGGCGAGCAGGCCCAGAACGCCGACCTTGACAACCGAGTTGGTAACGAACGGAAGCTGAATGAAAGCAGCTTTGTTCGGGCCGGCGAGCGCGGGCAGCAGGTAAGCAAAGACGGCGAGTCCGAATAGCAAAGCAAGGATCCTCAGCAGCCATCGGAGCCGTCGCTCCTGAGGAGTAAGTGGTTTCGCTGTGGACATGATTTCTCCTTTCGCTCGTTGCTACCTGAGTTCTCGCCAACAGACTCTCCAGAGTCTGTTGGCCGGCGGCGGTGCTTTACCTGTGTGCCGCAGGCTACGCCAAACACGGTCGATATGCAACCCTGAGGGAACCAAAAGCGCCCCGCGCCCACAAATACATGACGCCAAAACAAAAGGAGGACGCTGCAGGAATAATGTGCGGCAAGCTGGTGGTTTCCTAGAAGCGGGACAGGCTACTCACTTTGACAGAGCCAAATCGCGACCGTTAGAATCAACCACACCTTTGATGGAACCTATTCTTGGGAGGATTTGATGGCTGAGAATGAAACTAAATATCACGCGGTCGAGAAGGACGGCGTGGTTACGGCGATTTGGGAAATGCAGGGGAGAAAACACCTGCGGACGATTGATCCGCGCAGCGAGGAAGGACGACGCATCCTCGGCTCGTATACCATAGATGAAGGCGCCGAGCATGCTCACGCCGAAGCTGCCGGTCAATCCGCACAGCCAGGTGAGCCTCAGCCTAGCTCGTGATCGCGCGCCGATGCCTCGCGATGATTCGTATTCCATCTGGCGAGGCGCTCGCGGCCGACAGCTCTCCACTTAGTGCAGGAACGCAATGTCGCGTGCTTCCTGGATCAGGCCACACTTACCAGCAAGCTCATAGTAGAGTCTCAAGCCTTGCAGGCTCTTCTCATCAAGATCGTAGCTGATGGCTTCGGTCAAGTAGCTGAACAGATCGCCGCGAGGCAAGCCGAGGCGCTCGGCGTAGATATCCGCCAGCTCATTTGCGTGCGCCATCCCTTCAACCTTTGCAGTCACGAAGTTGACCCTTCTGTCAGGCGGCAGATCGCCGCCAAACCACGCTGTTGAATCGGCGCGGATTGCCCAGAACGCGAACACGAACGGCAGCCCGGTGTGCTTTTGCCATTCTTCGGCAAGGTCGTAAACGTGAAGAGTCGACCGATCAATCAACATTGCCGGGTCGCCGATCATTAGCGCAGCATCGTTTGACTCGAGCATGTCCTCGAGCTTAGGCGGGGACGCGGAATAAGAAGCAATGACGTTGTAGAAGTGTTTGAGAATTATTTGGATCAGCGCAGCGGAAGTGCGCGACGAGGTGTCGAGCGCAACGGACCGTATCTGAGTTATTGGCACTCGCGATGCCAAGAGCACGCTTCTCACGCTCCTCTTGGAGGCCACACAGGCCCCGGGAGCGACCTTGAGTCCCGGAATGCGCTGATACTCGATGACTGGTATCAAGGCCGCATCGGCGCGCCCTTCCGCCAGCAACTCCGCGCATCGGGCGGGCGCTGCGTCGGACAGAAACTCACAGCGGTCCTGTTGCCCTCCATAGACAAAGCTATAACAGAGAGGGGCAGCGTTGAGGTAACTCGATGCTGCGATGTAGGGCTTGTCATTGGTCATTGGTTACTTGGGGTCATTCTTGGGTCATTCTTGGCTTGATCGATATTGATAGAACCTAGCGCCTCAAATCGCGCGGAGGGTTTTCAACACAATCTGTGGAAAACCCTGTTGAAAACCCTACCTTGGCGAACGCAAAGTTCTGAGATTCGCGGACTTTTAGCACATTGCACACATTTTGTTCAAACTTGTTACGCACCTTGAAGTCCTTTTATTTATTCAATTGCCGCGATAGGCCTTCAATTCGTTGGGATTTCTTGATGTGTTTTCAATCTGCACTGGAGAATTGCTGAAAAGCTGTGCAAAACTTAGCGGGATTTTCCGGCAAGTGCGGACTGTCAGCCCAACTCGCCTGGCTTCAATCAAACGCTTCTTCGAGCCTTTGCGCGATTCGCTCGCGAAACTCGTGCGCCGCCTGCAAGACTTTTCTAGGCTTCGAGCCCTCGGCCGGCCCGATGAATCCCTGGCGCTCCATCGAATCCAGAATCTTGGCCGCGCGGCCATAGCCGATCGACAGTCTTCGCTGCAAGACCGACGTTGAGGCTCGGCCCATGTCGGTGACAATTGCCAGGGCTTCGTCGAACAGTTCGTCCTGCTCACCCTCGAATCCATCGGTTTCCATTGTCTCCTGATCGCTCAGCGTGACTTCCTCGTTGTAGTCCGGCTCCGCCTGTTTTTTGATGAAGTCGGTGATGCGCTTGATCTCAGCTTCGCTGGCGTATGAGCCGTGGACCCGGACCAGGCGAGACGAGGCCGGCGGCAGGAACAACATGTCGCCCTGGCCCAGCAGCGCTTCAGCGCCGTTGGAATCGATGATCGTTCGCGAGTCAACCTTCGATGACACCCGGAAAGCCATGCGGCAGGGAATGTTCGCCTTGATCACGCCGGTGATGATGTCGACCGATGGCCGCTGAGTGGCGAGCACCAGGTGGATGCCGACCGCGCGAGCCATCTGCGCAAGCCGCGCGATCGAGGTCTCGACGTCGGCGCGAGCTATCATCATCAGATCGGCAAGCTCGTCGATCGCGATCAGGATATAGGGCAGCGGCCTGAGCGGCTCGGCGGGATCATCGAACAGCGACGGCGAAGTCATCTCGCAAACCTGGCGATTGTACTGCTCGATGTTGCGCACACCAAGCGCGGCAAGCTTGCGGTAACGCGCTTCCATTTCATTTACCGCCCACTTGAGCGCGTTCGCCGCCCGCTTGGGATCGGTAACAATCGGCGTCAGCAAGTGCGGGATCCCTTCGTAGAGTCCCAGCTCGACCCGTTTTGGATCCACCATTATGAACTTCACTTCTTCGGGCGACGCCTTGTACAGAATCGAGCAGATGATCGCGTTGAGAGTGACCGATTTGCCCGCGCCAGTCGCGCCGGCGATCAACAGGTGCGGCATCTTTGCCAAGTCGGCGATGTACTCTTCGCCGTTGATCGTCTTGCCGAGCGCAATGGTGAGTTTCGAGGCGGACTGTTGGAACTTCGCCGACTCGATCACATCGCGAAGAAATATCTTCTCGCGTTGCGCGTTTGGCGCCTCGATGCCGACGGTCGATTTGCCGGGTATTCGATCGATGCGAATCGATTCGGCCTTGAGCGCGAGACAAAGATCATCGGCAAGCCCGACTACGCGGCTGTACTTGATGCCGGGGTCGGGTTTGAACTCAAACGTCGTGACGACCGGCCCCGGGTTGATGCGGTGAATGTGACCGGTGACGGTAAACTCCTTGCACTTCTCGGCGAGAATCGTAGCGCGCTCGCGCAACTCCTCTTCGGCCTGCTCGAAGTGGCCGACGGGCGGTTCAATCAAATCGATGGTTGGCAACTTGTAGACGTAACCCGCGAGTGTTTCGATCGCGGATTTGCGCCGAGTCTGCTGCTTCGAGCCCTTTGCTTCCGTTTCCGCTTTTTCGGTTTCTGGTGTGCGGACGATCGAGGCAGTGGAGATCATCTCAGCCACCGTGGGATCCATCGTGATCTCTGCTGCGAGCGGCGAAAGCCCGGCCTTTATCTGTTCAACCCTCGCCGCGTGCTCCTGCACAATCCCGCGCATTTTTAGACGGGTCGGCGGCACCGCTGGAACAGCCTCGACTGTTTCGGGAGCGCGCCGGGCGGCAGCGCCGCTCGACATGCTGGCGCCGGCGATGGCAATCTCAGGCGCCGGCGCTGACGCGGTTATTGTTTCTACAACACGACCGGCGGCCGTGGGTCGTTGATCCTCCCTGAACTGTCGAGCCTCTTCCATTCGCCGCTTGCGCTCTTCGCGTTCTCGCTCCTGCTGGAGCTGTTTGACACGTTCGCGCTCGGCTCTCTCCGCTTCGTTACGCTTTTGCTCTTCTGCCTTCTCGGCTTGTCGCTGAGTGGCCAGCAACCGGCGCTGTTCGTTCCGCGCCTCCCACCACGCCATGAAGCGGCTGAACACCGTCGGCTTGGTCTGGCTGATTTCAGCGCGCGCTTCGCGAATGGATTTCACCCACCCGGCGACACGGGCAAGCGAAATCTCCATCGTCAGCATCAGCGTCAACACCGATGCTGCTGCCAGCACGATCGCCGCGCCGGTGGTGCTCATCAGACCGGCGAGCCCGTCTTCGATCATATGTCCGATTGCGCCGCCGTTGTACGAGCGGATGAGCAGACCGATCTTGATGTCGGGGAACAAAGCCAGGAACCCGGAGAATGCAACCAGCAATAAGGCAGCTCCGCCGGCCTTACGAGCAGGAAACCCGGGATTAGTGGTTGAGAAAGCGCGCATAGCCACCAGAACCAGCAATACGGGTATCAGCAGCGAAGCAAGGCCGAACCACTGAAGGAACACATCACTGATGAATGCCCCCACAACACCGATGAGGTTTTGCGGTTCGCGCTGAGGACCCACCGAGTTGAAGCTCGGGTCTCGAGGATCGTAAGTGAAGAGGCTGAGAACCAGGAGGATGGCGGCGACTATTAGGACGACAGCCAGCACTTCATTGGCCAGCGACTTTTTAGCTGAAGGCTTTGTCCGGGATTTGGTGCTCATTCCGGTTGCTCGGCAGAACATTACCAGAATAACGATGCGGTTTCCACAACCTTTCGAGCTTGCAGCGCTTCTTTGTGCCGGGTAGGGGAATCATGCCGGCGAAAATTTCCGGACTCGCAAAAGAGAGTTTAGCGTCCGGCGAATTTGCTCAAACCATGACGCGTCGTTTTGGTGACCTTTGACCAAAAGACAAGAGAACGCCGACTATGTAAAGAAGCGCGACACTGATACCAAACCCCAGCAAAACCCATCTAATCGTCGCTACTGGGAATGGATAGAGGACTTGATATGACGCGTTTATGATCCAGAAGATTCCCATGCCAGAAAAGATAAAGTAGCTGAGCAAACCGCTATCCTTATCCTTGAGCGTTGTGATGATGGTGATAAGTCCGCCCCAAAGGAGCAGAGAACTGAAGAAAACGTTGATCGAAAATAATCCCCATCTAATTGGTGGGGGGATATCGTCAACGAATCGTGCCCAGCCAAAGACGTGT
Organism: Acidobacteriota bacterium; assembly: GCA_038040445.1. NCBI lineage: Bacteria > Pseudomonadati > Acidobacteriota > Blastocatellia > Candidatus Onstottus > Candidatus Onstottus frigus. The sequence goes on from JBBPIG010000030.1 coordinate 37,573, forward strand.
GGAAGCACAAAATGAAAGGCGGACATCGCGCAAGAAGCAATTCCGCCGATCAGAAGGCAGGTCTTACGAAGCTTTTCGGGTCCCATGCTGAGTGCCTCGACAGCTTTCTAACGTTTTACTTCTCGCAAATGTTCTCCCAAGGCAGCGAACCCCGTAGCCCGATGAAGATCCTTTGACGTTACTTCTTCTTCTGCTCCAGACGCCGCTTCACATAAGCTTTCCGAGCCTGCAGGGATTCCGGTGACGACAACGCACTAAGCAGCACCTCGCCGTCGGCGTAGGAAGTGTGACTAGCCATCGCGCGGGTAACGGCGTTGACGTGTTCCTTAGTGATCGCAACCGGGACTGCGGGCATCGCGGCGATTTCTTGGGCCAGCTTGGCAGTCTCCTGCTCGAGTTCGTCCGGCGTCACCACTCGATTAACAAACCCCATCGCTTTCGCTTCTTGAGGTGTGAACTGGCGACAGGTCATCACGAGTTCTTTGGTCATTGCCGGGCCGATCTCGCGGACGAGGCGGGGAATGCCGCCCCAGGCTAATGGAATCCCAAGTTCGACTTCCGGAATTGAGAAGCGGGCGTTTTCCGCCGCCACTCGCAAATCGCAAGCGGCCGCCAGCAATACAGCGCCTCCTACTGCATAGCCGTGGATGCTCGCGATGGTGGTCGCGCTCATTTGTTCGATGGCGTCCATCATCCGCGATCCGGCTTGCGCAGCGGCGCGTCGAGTAAGCCAAGCACCGTCGGCGTCCGTTCTCGAAGGGTCCTTCAGATCGGCGCCTGCGGAGAAGGCTCGGCCGGCGCCGCGCACGATGACGACGCGCACCTCGGGCTGTGTATCGAACCACCGGGCGGCTTCGGCAAGTTCCCGGAGCATTGCGGAGTTCATCGCATTCAATCGTTCAGGACGATTCAAAGTGAGATGCCCGATTGGACCGTTTGCATTGATATTCAGTGTCTCGAAGTCCATAGCTTACGCTCAAGTAGAGCGTGGCAACCAAATCTATTTAGACGCTGCCTTCGCCCCTGCTTTAAAATCTCCCGCTTTGACGATCGTCAGCTTGGATACATCGATGTGGCGGCGCATCGCCGCTGCGATCTCGTCCGGCGTCAGAGCCGCGACTCTCTTTTCGAAGTCCGCGTCCCACGCCAGCGTGCGGTTCAAGAAGCGAAACGACGCGAGCCTCCGAGCCAGCTCCGCGTCTTGTGCGCGGCTTAGCTGCCGGGATTGCAGATAGCCCTTCTTCGCTGCTTCGACTTCATCAGCAGTGAAGCCGTCCTTCAGCGCGCGGGCGATCTCCTCCTTGATCGCCGCTTCGAGCTTGGTCACATTCTGCGGCGCGTAGATTGCCGATGCGGTGAACTGCCCGTTCTTGTCCAGCGAGCTCGCGTTCAACGACGAGCCCACTCCATAACTGAGGCCCTCTTTTTGCCGTATGCGCACTGCCAGCCTTGAATTCAAGAACCCGCCGCCGAGCATGTAGTTCCCCAACACTAACGCCGGATAGTCCGCATCGTCATCGCGCAGGTTCAGCCGCGCGCCACCAATGAAGAAAGCGTTGGCTTTGTCGGGCGTTTCGACCTGTTGGTTGATTTGGGGAATCTCCCGATAAGTCGAGACCAATCGAGAGTAGGGATGCGGGTTCTTCCATCCGGCGAATGAATCAGCGACGAGTTTTTCTATCTCCTTCGCGTCGAAGTCCCCCACGACGGCAAGCTCCCCGGCAGACGCGCCGTAGACGTCCGAGTAGAACTTCTTCACATCATCCAGCGTCGCGGCTTTGACTTCAGCTATGTCTTCGTCAGGTGTCGAGACATATCGCACATCTCCCTTGGGGTAAGGATTCATATGCCGGCTAAAGACTACAAAGGCGGCGGCCTGCGGCTCGCTTCGCTGTGATTCGATGGAGGCCAGCTCCTCTTGTTTGAGTTGCTCAAACTCCGTTGGCGGGAACGACGGCTCGCGCAAGATCTCCGCTGCCAGCTTCAAGACGGCCGGAAGATTCTCGCGAATTGTTTCGATAGAGACGAATGCGGACGTGGGACTGCCTCCAACAGAAGCGCGCGCCTTCAGTCTATCGAACTCATCCTGAATCTGCTGACGAGTGTGCTTCGATGTTCCGCGCATTAACATATCGCCGGCGAGCGACCCGGCGGTCTGCCTGTTCATCAAGCTTTTCTCGTCGCCGAAGCGAAGCGTCATCGTAGCGACAACGGTTTTGCCACGCGTCTTCTTGGGCACCAGAGCCAGCTTGAGACCGCCTATGTCGATGCGGGTGGTGCGCGACTCGACGTTCGCCGGCGACGGGTCAAACGCTTCGCCCTCGGACACCGCAGCCTCGCCCTTATAGTCTTTGACGATCGCAGCCACATCGAGCGGCGGCGGAATCTCGGACCGATCGGGTTTTTCGGTAGGCACGAACAATGCGACCGTGCGATTACTTGTTTTCAAATAGGCGGCGGCCACTCGCTGAACATCGGCCGGGGTGACTTTCTTGAGCCGATCCCGATTGATGAAGAGCAACCGCCAATCTCCTATCGCGATCCATTCGCTCATCTCGAGGCCAACACGATCCGTTGAATTCAGCGTCAGGTCGATGTTCTTCAGCAGCGCAGTGCGCGCGCGGTCCACCTCTTCCGCGGTTGGCGCCTTGCTGGCCAGCTCTTCGATTGTCTGGACCAGTGTGTCGCGCGCAACGTCCAGTGAATTCTCTTTGCGCACTTCGGCAAAAAACAGCGCCTCGCCGGGGTCGTGCAGTTGAAGATCGAAGGCGCCTATCGACGCGGCTTTTTTCGCCTCGACCAGCGACTTGTGCAACCGCCCCGAAGGCGTGTCCCCGAGCACCTGCGAGAGTATGTCAATGGCCGCGAAGTCCGGATGGGAGCCGCTGGGAATATGATAGCCGGCCATCACCAACTGTGTGTCGCCGGTTCGCCTCACGGTGACTGTGCGCTCGCCGTCCTGAGTTGGTTCGAGCGTGTAGATCGGTTGAAGCACTCGCGTCGGCCGTGGTATCGGGCCGAAGTTGTCGGCGATAAGCTGTAGCGTCTTGGCCGGTTCGAATTTGCCTGCGACCAGCAGCACCGCGTTGTCAGGCTGATAGTACTTGCGGTAGAACGCCTGCAGGCGATCGATGGGAACGTTCTCGATGTCGCTGCGGTTTCCAATGGGTAGCTTGGCATAGTTGTGCCAATCGTACGCAGCGCCCATCAGGCGTTTGACGACGGCGCCGAACGGGGAGTTTTCGCCCGATTCGAACTCATTGCGCACCACGGTCATCTCGCTGTCGAGGTCTTTCTTGGCGACGAACGAGTTGACCATGCGGTCCGATTCAAGCTTGATCGCCCATTCCAGGTTGACGTCGGTTGCCGAGAAGGTTTCGAAATAGTTCGTGCGGTCCCAGCTCGTCGAACCGTTCGGACGCGAGCCGTGTTCGGTAAGCTCCTGGGGAATGTTGGTGTGTCCGGGGGAACCCTTGAACAGCATGTGCTCGAGCAGGTGGGCCATGCCAGTCTCGCCGTAGTTCTCATGCCGCGAGCCGACCAGGTAGGTGACGTTCACGGTTGCGGTCTGCTTCGACTGGTCTGGAAACAGCAGCACTCGCAGTCCGTTGGCCAACCGGTACTCGGTGATGCCTTCGACGGAGGTGACCCGCTCCACGCCTTTTGGTAGCGCGGGCGACGCGGTTTGTTGAACACCGGCGACACCGCGCGCTGCTACTGTGAACGCTGGCGATGCGCCCGACACGCATGCGGCCAGCACAACAACAAGAAGCAGAGAACGAAACCTTGCAAAGTTTGTTGACATGTTTTCTCCTTTTCTCACGACTTACTGGGCCGGTGTATTGGCAGCGTCCGGCGAAGTCGCCTCTCGCGCCGCCTGAGACTTTAACACTAGATACTGTTTGATGAACTCGTCAATGTCGCCGTCAAGCACCGCGTCAACATCCGCAGTCTCGTGCTTGGTGCGCACGTCTTTGGCCAGTCGATACGGGTGGAGCACGTAGTTTCGAATCTGCGAGCCGAACGAGATGTCGCGCTTTGTCTCTTCGAGCTGCGCCGTCTCCGCACGCTTCTTCTCCAACTCGAGCTCGTACAGCCGGGACTTCAAAATGTGCATCGCGACTTCGCGGTTCTGATGTTGGGAACGCTGATTCTGACACGTCACCACGATCCCAGTTGGAAGGTGAGTGATTCGAACGGCCGAGTCGGTGACGTTGACGTGCTGGCCTCCCGCGCCTGATGAGCGATAGGTGTCCACGCGCAGGTCCTTCTCATTCACTTCGATCTCGACGTCCTCTTCGATCTCCGGATAAACGAAAACCGATGCAAAGCTTGTCTCGCGGCTCGATCCGGCGTTGAACGGGCTGAGCCTCACAAGCCGATGGACGCCGGCCTCCGCCGAAAGCAACCCGTAAGCGTACTCGCCGGCTACGGTGAACGTCGCGCCCTTTATGCCGGCCTCTTTGCCAGGCTGCTCGTCGATTAGGTCAGTCTTGAATCCGTGGCGCTCGGCCCAGCGCAGATACATCCTCAGCAGCATCCCGGCCCAATCCTGAGCGTCGGTTCCGCCGGCCCCCGCGTTGATGGTTACTATTGCGTCGCGCGCGTCGTTGAATCCGGACAGCAGCATCTCGGTCTCGGCTTCTTCGACTTCGCGCTCGAGCCGTTCGATGACGGTTTGCAGTTCGTTAAGCGAGGCTTCATCCTGGGCCGCGAATTCTAAGAGGACGACGGCGTCATCAACGTTGCGTTGGAATTGATCTGCTTTGTCGATTGCCGCCTGCAAGCGGCTACGTTGCTTGAGGACCTTTTGGGCGCGGTCCTGATCGTTCCAGAAGTCTGGTTTACCAATCTCTGCTTCTGACTTTTGGAGCTCGGACGCTTTCCGTTGCGGGTCAAAGAAACCTCCGCAGCTCCGCCACGCGAGCCGCGAGGTCGTCGAACTTTTGTCGCAGTTCTTCAATCATGTTTTAAGCCTCAGGGGAACAGTTGCGGGCCTCGCCTGCCACTCGTCCTTTTACAAGAGATGATTACTCGATGGGCCGAATTGTATCATGCGACCGAAGCCTCAGCCACGTTTGAGACTCTGTGAGTGAAACCCGATGCCGCACCGGCGGCGTTGTCTAGCAGGCTGCTGAAAAAGTCTCTTTTCAGGACGGGCGCATATTTGGACTGCGGCGGCGTCTTTTCTTTGCCGCCGCTTTTGCTGTTTGATCGGACGACAGAAAGCGCCGCCGACGCACTGAGGGCGGCGCAGCCCAAATAAACGCGCTTCGGAGATCATCCCAGGCGTAAACGCGCTGGGCTAGTGAAAAAGCGAATCGAAATGGCCGGCCACTCGAAGGCTCCAATACGCTCGCAACAGCATGCGCGTTTAGTCTTTCAGCAGCCTGCTAGGAGTCAATCCTGAGCTTGCTCTTTCTCTTCCGCCACGCGTCCCCAATCGCTGCGACCAACAGCAACGCGCTCAGCACAGCGCAAGCGATCACGAACACGTCACCATGACGAGTGTAGAAAGTTGAACCGTCGCCGCGCGCTTCATTCTCGGTTTTGATCTTCCAGGTTCGAGTCGCAGTCTCGAACATCGGGGTCTCACCGTGCACGATGCCGTAGCGATCCACTCGCGCCGAAACCCCGGAGTTCGTTGCGCGAATCAACTCGACGTTGTTCTCGACCGCGCGAAATATCGCTGTCGTCAGCATCTGCTTCGGAGCCGACGTAGGACCAAACCACGCCTCGTTGGACATCTGCACAAGCGCCGCCGCGCCGCCGCTTCGCATCCTCCGCGCCAGGTCCGGCCTGGTAGTCTCGAAGCAAATCAACGTTCCCAGCTTCGCGCCCGCGGCTTCGGCCAGGGTCACGCTATTGCCCGGAGTTAGATCGCCAACCAGAGCCTTGACGTGACGCATGAACGGAATCCACTTTCGCGCGGGTATGTACTCGCCGAACGGAACCAGCGCGTTCTTGTGGTACTCGGTGATCTTTTCTCCCGTTGGTGATATGAGCAGCGCGCTGTTGTATTGGGCTTCATTCGGCCCCGCGGTTTCGGAGAAGCCCCACGCGTTCATCAGCAGATAGACTCGGTTGCGCCGGGTGAACTCCGCGAGCCTGTGCTGAAGAGCCAGGTCGCGGTCGTACTCGAAGCTCATAGTCGACTCGGGCCAGATTACCAGATCGATGCTGGTGGCTTTCTCGGTTGCAGAACCGGGAGCGCCGTTCGAAGCCGCGTCTTTGGTGTTTGCCTGAATCGCTTGTTCGGAGAGGGAGATGTGGCGCAGTAACATCTGCTCCACAAACTTCGGATCGTCCCATGGGCCATCGACTGGAACGTTCGGCTGTACGACCGCAACTGAAACCGACCCCGTTTCCTCGACCGCCGGCCGCAACGATTCGCCGTACAACACTGCCGCTATCGCGATCACGCCCCCGGCGGTGAGCACGATGATCCCACGCCTGCGCTCGAGGTAAACCACCGCGTACACCAACGCGGTGCTTGCAGCCGCCATGATCGCGCTCACCAGGTAGACGCCGCCCAGTCGAGCCACCTGGATCACTGCCGGTTGGAACGCCTGCGAGTAACCGAGCGGGTTCCAACCCATACCTGTCACCTGAAGCCGCAGCCATTCACTCGCCGCCCACAACACGGGGGCGGCCAATAACGACCAGCCGCCGAAACGCTTGATCGTGAGCGCCAGCGTTGCCGCAAACACGCCGGTGAACAAACCCACCGTCGCCGAGAAGAGAATCAGAATCAGGTAGCACAGCCACAGCGGTATTTCCCCGTAGTTGTGCATCGAGTAGGTCACCCAGTGCGACGAGCCGGCGTAGAAGATCGTTCCGGTCACCGAGCCGAGAAGCAGCGAACGCCAGAACCTTCGCTCGCGCACGACTGCCATGATCAGCGGTGCGGTCCCCACCCAGCCCAGCGACCACAGGTTCCAATCCGGAAATGCCAATACCAGGAGCAGTCCCGAGAAGATTGCTAGCGACAGGTTGCTGATGAAAGGAGCTGATTGCTGGTAGGGAAGTACCTTTGCAACTCGATAGCGCGCGGCGAGCAGGTCCTCGCGTGCGTAGACGGGAGGAACGGCTTCTTCGGAATGGCGAACGCGGGAAAAGGTCGAGGATCGAGGATCGAGGATCGAAGATCGAGGATCGAGGATTGAGGATCGAGGATCGAAGATCGAGGACAAAGGATCCAGGATCGAGGATCGCCGACTGAGAATCGAGGATCGAAACGCCTGGTGTGGATTCATCAGTTCCTTGTCAGTAGCGGCGGACGGATTCAAGCAACTGCTTTTGCTTATCACGATCGATCTTCTATCCTCGAACTTCTATCCTCGAACTTCTATCCTCGATCTTCTATCCTCGATCTTCTATCCTCTATCCTCGATCTTCTATCCTCGATCCTCTATCCTCGATCTTCTATCCTCGATCTTCTATCCTCGATCTTCTATCCTCGATCTTCTATCCTCGATC